>JBFYJA010000050.1:0-6396 GCA_041311675.1 Micrococcales bacterium
GCGGACCGGCTGCGCGTGCATTGACAGTCAATCGCTTGACCACGCCAAACTCGGCAGTTGATTCCATGGATAGCTCAACTAATTTGATTTGCTTCACGTTCAATTCATCTGCAATCAAATCTGCAAAATCGTTTAGCGCATCAACGTTCTTAGTGACCACGGTCAAGGTTGCTAGCGGTAAACGTACGCGCAATCCATTGATCTTACGAAGACTTAGCGACACCGAACTAATTGAGCGCACTTCATCCATAGCCACAACCAGGTTGTGATCTGCAGGTACCTGCGATGCATCAGGCCAGTTCTCTAGGTGCACACTGCGGCCGCCGGTTAGTCCGCGCCAAACCTGCTCGGTAACCATTGGTGCCAGAGGTGCGGCTACTCGGCAAAGAGTCTCAAGCACTGTGTAAAGAGTGTCGAACGCTTGCTCGTCGCCCACCCAGAAACGGTCGCGACTGCGACGCACGTACCAGTTAGTGAGTACGTCGGCAAAGTCACGAAGTCGGTTAGTAGCCGAGTATGAGTCGAACTTATTCAGGTCGGCTTCGACGTCTTCAATCAAAATTCGAGTCTTTGAAAGCAGGTAGCGATCAAGTACGTCTGTGCTTCCAAACGAAATCTTTGCTTCGTAGTTACTCGCGTTGGCATAAATCGTAAAGAAGTAATAGGTGTTCCAAAGAGGCAAAACAAACTGACGCATACCTTCGCGAATACCCTGCTCGGTAACTGCAAGGTTTCCACCACGAAGAATAGGCGACGAGAGCAAGAACCAACGCATGGCATCTGAGCCGTCGCGATCGAACACCTCATTTACGTCCGGGTAGTTGCGCAGCGACTTTGACATCTTCTGACCGTCGTTACCCAAAATGATTCCGTGCGAAACTGCCGACTTGAACGCTGGACGATCAAATAGAGCCGTTGATAAAACGTGAAGTGTGTAGAACCAACCGCGAGTCTGACCAACATACTCAACGATAAAGTCACCAGGGTTGTGAGTGTCGAACCAGTCCTGGTTCTCAAACGGATAGTGCACCTGAGCAAATGGCATCGATCCGGATTCGAACCAGCAGTCGAGCACTTCTGGAACGCGACGCATTGTCGACTTGCCGGTTGGGTCGTCTGGGTTTGGTCGGGTAAGTTGATCGATTACCGGGCGGTGGAAGTCACTCGGGCGAACACCGAAGTCACGTTCGAGTTCTTCTAGTGATCCGTAAACATCAATGCGCGGATAGTTAGGGTCGTCCGATTTCCAAACTGGAATTGGCGCGCCCCAGAAACGGTTACGTGAGATAGCCCAGTCGCGCACGTTGTCGAGCCACTTGCCGAATGAGCCGTCCTTGGTGTGCTCCGGAGTCCAGTCAATCTGCTGGTTTAGCTCGAGCATGCGCTCGCGAAGCTTGGTGGTTTCCACAAACCAAGAAGAAACCGCCTTGTAAATTAGCGGGTTCTTGCAGCGGTAGCAGTGCGGATAAGAGTGCTCATAAGACGCCTGACGAAGCACGCGACCGGCTTCTTTCAGGTGCTGTGAGATTGGCTTGTTGGCATCGAAGACATGCTGCCCTTCGAAGTCAGTGATGATGCTGTTGAACTGACCGCGCTCGTTTACCGAAATGTAGGTTGGAATGTTTGCCGCGTTACATACGTTTTGGTCGTCTTCACCATAGGCAGGAGCCTGGTGCACGATGCCGGTTCCATCTTCTGCAGATACATAGTCGGCAACCAAAACCTGCCAAGCGTTATCAATATCAAACTTTGTTTCGTCTGCGTAGTAATCAAATAGACGCTCGTAGCGAATACCGGCAAGCTCCGCACCCAAAACTGTTTTTTCAATCTTGATTTCATCGGCATTCTCGTAACCGAAATCTTTGGCGTAGCCACCGGCAAGCGCCTTGGCAATGAAGTACTTCACTCCATCGGCTGCAACCACAAGTGCGTATTCGATAGATGGGTTAACCGCGAGCGCGAAATTTGTCGGTAGCGTCCATGGAGTGGTCGTCCAGGCAAGAAGGTTGACCCCGTCATACTTCTGCCCTACCGAGATCGGGAAGGTAACCGTTAGCGTCTGATCCTGACGATTGCGATAGACCTCGTCATCCATGCGAAGTTCGTGGTTAGAAAGAGGAGTTTCACAGCGCCAGCAGTAGGCCAGCACCTTAAATCCTTCGTAAATAAGCCCCTTGTTGTGCAGCTGCTTGAACGCCCAAAGTACGCTCTCGGTAAAAGGGGTGTCTAGGGTCTTGTAGTCATTGTCGAAGTCAACCCAACGAGCCTGTCGGGTAACGTATTCGCGCCATTGCTCGGTGTACTTGAGAACTGAGTACTTGCAATAGTCATTGAACTTGTCGATGCCGTATTTCTCAATCTCCGGACGACCCGAAATTTGAAGCTGACGTTCTGCCTCTACCTCTGCAGGTAGGCCATGGGTATCCCAACCAAAGCGACGCTCTACCTTGTAGCCCTGCATGGTTTTGAAACGAGGAACCATGTCTTTGACATAGCCGGTAAGAAGGTGCCCGTAATGCGGAAGGCCATTAGCAAATGGCGGGCCGTCATAGAAGACGAATTCGTCTGCCCCCGCGCGCTGGTCAATGCTGGCCTGAAAGGTGCCATCCTTACCCCAGTATTCAAGGGTCTGCTCTTCTAGCTTTGGGAAGCTTGGGCTTGGGTTCACACCGTCGCCGGCAGCATTAACCTTTGGGTACATAAGGGGCTTTCTAGGGGGTCAAGACACTCCATCAATGTTAACCTTTTATAAAGCCCAATTGGAGAACCTTTAGTGAATCAGCCTGCCCAAAGTACAGACTTGCTAGCCGCCGCTACCGCCCCTGAAAAGGTGGGCGTCGAGGGCCTCGAGGCAAAGTGGGGTCTAGTTTGGGAAAACGACGGGGTTTACCGCTTCCGACGTGAGGCAGACCGCAAGGATGTCTACTCGATTGACACTCCTCCACCTACCGCTTCGGGGTCACTCCACGTAGGCCACGTCTTCAGTTACACCCACACCGATGTGGTTGCTCGATTCAAGCGCATGACCGGTCACGAGGTTTATTACCCAATGGGCTGGGATGATAACGGGCTTCCAACTGAGCGTCGAGTACAGAACTACTACGGAGTTCGCTGCGACCCAACCTTGCCGTATCAGGCTGACTTCAAGCCACCATTCGAAGGTGGCGACAACAAGAGCAGCAAGGCTGCCGACCAGATTCCAATCTCTCGCCGAAACTTCATCGAACTCTGCGAGAAGTTGACCGTCGAAGACGAAAAGGTCTTCGAATCGCTATGGCGCCAACTTGGACTATCGGTTGACTGGAAGCAGACCTATCAGACAATCGCTCCTAGCGCTCAGGCAGTTTCACAAAAGGCATTCTTGAACAACCTCGCACACGGTGAGGCATACCAGTCAATGGCTCCAACCCTGTGGGACGTCACATTCCGCACTGCAGTGGCGCAAGCAGAACTCGAAGATCGCGATCAGCCTGGTGCTTATCACCGCCTAGGTTTCGACGGACCGGATGGAAAGATTTTCATCGAGACCACTCGCCCAGAATTACTGGCAGCTTGCGTAGCTTTGGTTGCTCACCCTGATGACGAGCGATACCAGCCACTGTTCGGCAAGACCGTGACCACTCCGCTTTTTGGTGTTGAGGTTCCAGTGGTTGCGCATCGATTGGCACAGATCGACAAGGGTTCCGGTATCGCCATGATCTGTACCTTCGGTGACGTCACCGACGTTATCTGGTGGCGTGAACTCGATCTACCAAACCGCGCAATCATTGGCTGGGATGGCCGCATCCTGCCTGATGCACCTGAGGCGATTACCAGCGCTCGCGGACTCGAGGTATTTGCTGAGATTGCTGGCAAGACTGTGTTTTCGGCCAAGCAGCGCATCGTTGAATTACTGCAGGAATCGGGCGACATGGTTGGCGAAGCCAAGCCAATCACCCACCCGGTGAAGTTCTTTGAAAAGGGCGACAAGCCACTCGAAATTGTTTCAACTCGTCAGTGGTACATCCGCAACGGCGGCCGTGATGCAGGTCTACGCGAACGACTCATCGCACTCGGCAAGGAACTCAAGTTCCACCCAGACTTCATGCGCGTGCGTTATGAAAACTGGGTAAACGGACTCACCGGTGACTGGCTGATTTCTCGTCAGCGTTTCTTTGGCGTGCCAATTCCGGTTTGGTACCCAATCGATGCAAATGGCGAAACTGATTTCGACTCTCCTATTACCCCAGATCACTCACTTCTTCCGATTGACCCATCAAGTGATGTTCCTGCCGGCTATACAGAGTCACAGCGCAACCAGCCAAACGGTTTCGCTGGCGAAATGGACATCATGGACACCTGGGCTACATCATCACTGACACCACAGTTAGCTGGTGGCTGGATTGATGATCCTGAATTATTTGCCAAGGTATATCCGTACGACCTTCGCCCACAGGGTCAGGACATCATTCGCACCTGGTTGTTCAGCTCGGTGTTGCGAAGCGAACAGGAACACGGACAGCTCCCTTGGAGTAACGCTGCAATTTCTGGCTGGATTCTTGACCCAGACCGTAAGAAGATGTCGAAGTCAAAGGGCAACGTAGTTACTCCGAGCGACATGCTCGAAGAACACGGAAGCGATGCAGTGCGCTATTGGGCAGCTTCTGCTCGACTTGGCACTGATGCAGCCTTCGACACCGGACAGATGAAAATCGGTCGTCGTCTCGCTATCAAAATTTTGAACGCAGCAAAGTTTGCACTTTCTTTTGAAGTGCCAGAAGGTCACACTGAGGTTACCGAAGCCGTCGACCAGTCGATGCTGCTTGCCCTTGCTGATGTAGTTCGCGACGCAACTGTTGCTTTCGAAAACTACGATCACACAAAGGCACTGGAACTTACCGAGAAGTTCTTCTGGAACTTCACTGATGACTACCTAGAGCTGGTCAAGGAACGTGCATACGGTCAGGGCGGAGCATCCACTGCAACTCAGGCAAGCGCAGCCCTTGCCCTTCGCAAGGCACTGCACGTGATGCTTCGCCTTTTTGCACCATTCCTGCCTTTTGCAACCGAAGAAGTTTGGGGTTGGTGGCAGAAGAATTCCGGATCGATTCACCGCGCCGCTTGGCCAACCACCTCGGAGTTAACCGATGGTCTAGACGCCAGCAACCACGGACTCATGGAGCTTGCTTCGGTTGCACTATTTGGTCTACGCAAGGCAAAATCGGACGCAAAGGCTTCGATGAAGGCCGAAGTTGTTTCTGCGACACTGCAGGCACCTGCCGCGGTTCTAACCAGCGTTCGAGTGTTTGAGGGTGACCTCAAAGCGGTCGGTCGCATTGCTGAGCTCAGTTACTCGGAAGCCGATGAAGTTGCGGTTACCGATGTGGTGCTTGAGGTTACTGCCTAGCCTTTAACCAAAGCCAAACAGCTACACCCATCAGGAGCGCCCAGAAGGCTGAGCCAATCGAGAACGCAGCGAAGCCTGATGACGCTACCAAGAATGCAACCACTGCTGGAACTCGCAATGCCTGATCCTCAACAATCGAAGTGATTGCTCCAATCATTGTGCCGAGCAACGCAAGCCCCGCTCCAGCCAAAATGATTTCTTTTGGTGCCTGCATCACAAAACTGATGGTGGCACCAGTGGTTGCCGCCATTAATAGGTAGATAAACCCACCGAATACCGACGCGATCCAGCGTTTGCTTGGGTCCTTGTGCGCGTGTTCGTTCGCGTTCAGTGCCGCAGTAATCGCAGCCATGTTGGTGACGAAGCCACCAAAGAAGTTGGCAACGATTGAACCGAATCCGGTAGCCAGCATGATTGGGCGGAAAGGAATTTCATATCCGAAGCTCTTCATGATTGCGATACCCGGAATATTTTGACTTGCCATGGTGACCAAATAGAGCGGAATGCCGATCGAAATAATCGCCGGAATCGAGAACTGTGGTGTCACCAACTCAACGGTCGGCCAAATCGCATCGATTGGCACCGAGATGTTCTGCGCGATTGCGGTGAGCGTAAACAGTAAAACCATGGCTATCGGTACAGCCCACACCTGCGCAAATTTGTAAAGCACGAGCCAAACCAAAATCACGGGCAACATGATCCAAGGAAATTGCCCAGCGGCTTTGAATGGGGCGATACAGAACGAGAAAATCACTCCGGCTAACATTGCGCTGGCAATTGGCTTAGGGATTGAGCTGACCAATTTTCCTAGCGCCGGCCAGAGCCCGGTCAGCGCAATCAGTGCAGCAGAAAACATAAACGCTCCAACCGCGGTTCCATAACCGTAGTTCAAACCGCCGGCTGAAACTAACAGAGCTGCTCCTGGAGTGCTCCAAACGATGCTGATTGGCATTTTGTAATAATACGCCAGGCAGTAACCCACTCTCACATAATATTTGAAATCCATTACA
>JBFYJA010000051.1:0-6209 GCA_041311675.1 Micrococcales bacterium
GCCGTTTACGCAGACCAGGACCGCGATGCCCTGCACGTGAAACTCTCTGACGAGGCATACGCACTTCACGGCACCACAGGTCCAGAAACTTATTTGGTCATCGAAAAAATCATTGATGTCGCACGCAAATCTGGAGCAGACGCGGTTCACCCTGGTTACGGATTCTTGGCAGAAAACGCAGACTTTGCTCGCGCGGTCATGGACGCAGGTTTGATCTGGATCGGTCCATCTCCAAAGGCAATTGAACAACTCGGAGACAAAGTCTCTGCACGTCACGTTGCCGAAAAAGTTGGAGCACCGCTTGCTCCAGGAACCATCAACCCAGTTTCTGGCGCAGAAGAAGTTCTTGGGTTCGTTGCTAAGCACGGATTACCGGTTGCAATCAAAGCTGCATTCGGTGGCGGCGGCCGCGGCATCAAAGTTGCATACAAGCAAGAAGAAGTTGCCGAACTCTTTGAATCAGCAACGCGCGAAGCAATCGCAGCATTTGGTCGCGGTGAATGTTTCGTAGAAAAGTATTTGGAAAAACCACGTCACGTTGAGACCCAGTGTCTTGCCGATGCACACGGCAACGTTGTAGTTGTTTCAACTCGCGACTGCTCACTGCAGCGTCGTCACCAGAAACTTGTTGAGGAAGCTCCAGCTCCATTCCTAACCGATGAGCAAGTTAAGCGACTCTACGATTCATCAAAGGCAATCCTCAAAGAAGTTGGTTACCAGGGCGCCGGAACATGTGAGTTCCTAGTTGCTCAAGATGGAACCATCTCATTCCTCGAGGTAAACACTCGCCTGCAGGTTGAACACCCGGTATCAGAAGAAGTCACCGGCATCGACCTAGTGCGAGAGCAGTTCCGCCTAGCCGAGGGTGGCGTTCTCGACTACGACGACCCTAAGGTCACCGGCCACAGCTTTGAATTCCGCATCAACGGTGAGGACGCCGGCCGCAACTTCATGCCAGCACCTGGCCCAGTTCACCTATTCAAGGCGCCTTCTGGCCCTGGCGTTCGCGTAGACACC
This sequence comes from Micrococcales bacterium, assembly GCA_041311675.1. Classification (GTDB taxonomy): domain Bacteria; phylum Actinomycetota; class Actinomycetes; order Actinomycetales; family Microbacteriaceae; genus Rhodoluna. The sequence continues at coordinate 1,018 of JBFYJA010000051.1, forward strand.
GGTGTCGAATCAGGCGACGTAATCAGTGGTTCATTCGACTCAATGGTGGCCAAGCTAATCGTCACCGGAGCAACCCGCGAAGAAGCCCTCGCTCGCTCACGTCGTGCACTCGACGAAATGCAGGTTGAAGGACTTCCGACCGTACTCCCGTTCCACCGCAAGATTGTGAACGACCCTGCATTCATCGGCGATGTCAAGGCAAACAAATTCGGCATCTACACTCGCTGGATCGAAACCGAGTGGACCAACGACATCGAAGCCTGGGCAGGTATTGCCGAAGACGCAAGCGCAACAGCGGAACGTAACAACGTAGTTGTCGAAGTTGGCGGCAAGCGCATCGAAGTTTCACTTCCAAAGCGACTACTAGTTGGCGGCGGAGGTTCAGCAGCAACAGCTGGCGCAGCACCAAAGCGCAAGTCATCTGGTAGCGCAAGCGCATCGGGTGGTGCTTCAGGCAACACCGTGAAGTCACCGATGCAAAGCACGGTTGTAAAGATTGCAGTAAACGTTGGAGACACCGTCAACGAAGGCGACTTGGTGATTGTGCTCGAAGCCATGAAGATGGAGCAGCCGATGAACGCTCACAAGAGCGGAACAATCAAGTCAATCAGCGCAGAAGTTGGCGTTACCGTTCCTGCCGGAACCGTACTTCTCGAAATCGAATAACTACCTAGTTAGTGATGTGCAGAGCACGAGCTGCATCTGTGATTGAACCAGTTAGTGACGGATACACGGTGTATGTGCTTGCCACTTCGTCAACGGTCAATCGATTTTCAATAGCGATTGCAATTGGATAAATCAATTCACTCGCCTTAGGTGCAACCACAACACCACCGATCACGGTGCCGCCGCTTGAGCAGATCAGTTTGATGAAGCCATCCTCGACACCCATCATCTTTGCTCGTGGGTTAGTGTCGAGCTCGATCTTGTGAACGAAACCGTTGACCTTGCCCTCTTTTAGGGCCGCTTCCGACCAGCCAACCGAGGAAATCTCCGGTGAGGTGAAAACGTTTGAAGCCACGTTGCGAAGTACGGTTGGCTCGGCAATGTCACCCATGGTGTGGAATACAGCGGTGCGACCCTGCATTGCCGAAACCGAAGCTAGAGGTAACGAAGTGGTGCAGTCGCCAACCGCGTAGACGTTGGCGCGGGCGGTACGAGCAACCTTGTTGACTTGGATGTGTCCGGTTTCGGTAACCACGATGCCGGCTTCTTCAAGTCCAAGACCAGCGGTGTTAGGAATTCCACCAACCGCCATTAGACAGTGCGAGCCTTCGATAACGCGACCATCGGCAAGAGTTACTTCTACGTGCTTGCCCTTGTTGACTACAGATTCGGCACGAGCCTTTTCGTAGATGTGGACTCCACGCTTGCGGAACACGCTCTCGATAACTTTCGAAGCTTCAACGTCCTCGCTCGGCAAGACCATGTCGCGTGACGAGATAAGAGTGACTTCGCAACCAAGGCCGCGGAATGCACTAGCAAACTCTGCTCCGGTAACACCAGAACCAACAACAATCATGTGCTCAGGAAGTGACTCTAAGTTGTAGAGCTGCTTCCAGGTGAGAATGCGCTGACCATCTGGCTTAGCGGTTGGAAGTTCGCGAGGCGATGCACCAACGGCAACGATGATGGTCTTCGACTCAAGACGCTCTTCTTTGCCATCCGGAGTGGTGGCAATTACAAAGTGATTACCGTCTAGTCGACCACTACCGTGGATGATACGAACACCAGCATGCTTCAACTTTGACTGCATGTCTTCAGACTGCGATTCTGCAATTTCGAGAAGACGACGATTTACAGTTGCGATGTCTACTTCTACCTTTGGCGCGATTAGTTTGCCGCCATTAGAAAACTGAATGCCCAGCTCGGTGGCTTGGGCAATTGACTGGGCTGCATCGGCGGTTGCGATGAGAGTCTTTGATGGCACCACGTCGGTGAGCACTGCGTTACCACCGATGCCGGAACGCTCGATCAGGGTGACCTGAGCGCCGAGCTGAATTCCGGCTAGAGCAGCCTCGTAGCCGCCAGGGCCGCCGCCGATAATGACAATGTGGTGTGGTTTAGTTTCGCTCACTTACCTATTCTGCCAGCCATAGGCTTGAAGCATGAGTAACGCATTCGAGTTAGCCGAACATGCAGCACAGGTGATTCGTGAAAAGTCTGGAATCGACCGGTTCGAAATCGCACTGTGCCTCGGCAGCGGATGGCTCAAAACCCTCAGTGGCAAAATCGTGTGGTCTGTTAATGGGCAAGAAATCCCAGGCTTCCGAGCAGCCGAGGTCGAAGGATTTTCAGGCCAGATCTGCGCTATTCAGCTGGATTCTGGCAAGCACGTTCTAGTGCTCCCGCGCACACACTTGTATCAGGGTTATGGGGTAGAAGCGGTGGCTCATCCGGCACGAACTGCCGCAGCTCTAGGCGTAAAGATTTTGCTACTCACCAATGGTGCCGGCGGACTGAACCCAAATTGGAAGCCTGGTCAGGTATTCCTAATTTCGGATCACATTAACCTGACCGCAACTTCACCAATCGAAGGCGCAAAGTTCGTTGACCTCACCGATATGTATTCACCTCGACTTCGTGCCATCGCGAAGCGCATAGATCCAACCCTCGAAGAAGTGGTCTACGCGCAATTCCGTGGGCCGCACTATGAGACGCCTGCTGAAGTTGCCATGGTCGGAGTAGTTGGTGGCCACATGGTTGGCATGTCAACCGCACTCGAAGCCATCGCCGCACGTGAAGTTGGTTTAGAAGTACTCGCGCTCTCGATGCAAACCAATCCGGCTGCTGGAGTTGTAGCCGGAGGGGTTTCTCATGAACACGTGTTGGCCGCCGGGAAAGTTGGCGAGCACAAAAACAGCGAACTACTTGCCGTACTTTGCGAAACCCTCAGCAATGAGCTCTAGTAGTTCATCGCGGGCATCGGTGGTTTGGAAAGTTGCATCAACCGCGTTGTACTGAAATTGCTCCAAGTCGCCAAGCTCGTAATCGAACTCATCGACAAGCAACTTAAGTTCACGAGTGAGTGTGGTGCCTGACATCAGTCGGTTGTCGGCATTCACGGTGACTCGGAAGCCAAGACTGTAGAGCACATCAAAGGGGTGATCTGCCAAGTCGTTGGTTTCAAACAATTCGTAAACCACGCCGGTTTGCAAGTTTGATGAAGGGCAAAGTTCCAACGCAATGCCGCGTTCGTGAATCCATTCGGCAACCGGGCCGAGAGTAACCACATCGGTGTCGCCGTCAGCGCGAACAAACAATATGTCCTCAACCAAACGAGCACCGTGACCAATGCGCAGCGCACGACCAGACACAATGGCGTCTTTGATGCTGTCAATGCCGTCGGCTTCACCGGCGTGGACGGTTACTGGAAACAGTTCGGTAGCTAGGTAGTCAAATGCCAACTTGTGCTTAGCAGGCGGGAAACCCTTTTCAGCTCCAGCGATATCAAAGCCAACCACTCCATTGAGACGGTGACGAACCGCAAGCTCGGCAATCTCGAGCGAACGGTCGTTGTGGCGCATTGCGCAGAGAATCTGCCCGGTTCGGATTGAACCACCGTGGCTTTCAACCTCTTCGATGCCCGAATCCAAGCCATCCTGCACTGCGTCAACTACTTCATCCAAAGTGAGCCCGGTATGAAGGTGCTGCTCCGGAGCCCAACGAACCTCGGCGTAAATGACGCCATCCTCGGCAAGGTCAAGTACATACTCATGAGCAACGCGCGTCAGGGATTCACGGGATTGCATCACAGCCGTGGTGATGTCGAAGGTCTTCAGGTAGTCCACGAGCGAACCGCTGTTGGCCGACTCTTCGAACCAGCGTCGAAGCCCAGCGGCGTCCTCGGCTGGCAATTCATAGTTGATCTTGGCAGCGAGGTCGATGATGGTCTGCGGGCGAAGTGCACCATCAAGATGATCGTGCAGTGAAATTTTTGGCAGCTTCTTGATGTTCATAATTAGTCGACCTTCACTTTGCCGTCTTGGAAATCCTTGATGATTTGACTTACTTCCCCACCAAAACCTATTGGCCAACTCACATCGTGAGCATCGACTAATCCCACTCCATCGTTAGACAAATCGAAGTGCTCGGACGCTTTCTGATTAACTACTGCGTCCACTACCTTGCCGATTGCGTCTACTCGAATCACCGAGGTCAAGATTGAGGACTTGATATCTTTGTTTCGAACATCCGAATACCAGTCGCGGCCAAAGCCAACATACTTCACTTGCGGGGTTGCACTCGATTGAGCGATAAGGCCAAGTTGCGTTGCGTTTCCAGCAAGCCCAAAAATAATTTCTTCACCGCTGTGCACATCAGAAATTACTACACTGACCTGCTTCTTGTTTTTTGTATTGAATCGATCTACTCCAAGAGCAAATGCTTTTTCAATTTTTAGACTCGGCGCACTTTTGATTCGATTGTTGATGTTGATGCGATTCGCAACTGCACCTGAATCTGTTGTTGCCGCCGACAGATAACCAGCAACGTATGCTGCTTGTCCAATGTCAAAAGTGATTGCTGTGTAATTCGCACTGGTTGCGCCGCTCTTTGCAGCATCGCTCACTGTATAGAAATGAATGTTGGGATTATTTTTCGAAGTTGCCAAAGTTGCGCTGACAAGAGCAGAACCGCTGGCAATGATTGCATTGCAACCCGCATCCACCATTTTCTGAAGCGCCGCTGAGGCTGTCAGTTTGTCGCTGACTTCGACTGCCGAAACTGCAGCTCCGGTCTGCACCTTGAGCTGCTGCATTGCCGCGTAAACACTGCGATTCAGGCCGTCATCGTTGTATCCGGCGGCATCGCTGACCGCGCAGTACTTGAGATCGACAGGCGTGATGGTTGGGGCTGGTTCCTGAACGGCACAGCCGGTGAGGGCTAGTACCGAGAGCAGTGCAAGTAACTTACGCATGGCTAGAGCAGGTCGCTGTGACCGGTCGCTTTCAATGCATCGACCAAAGACTTAACGCGCTGTGCATGTTCTTTGGTGGTTACCAAGAGCGCATCAGGGGTGTCGACCACGATGACATCTTCGATACCGATTAGCGCAACGAGTCGATCGGTCTCGCTAACCAAAATTCCAGATGACGAATCGGCCAAGACTTTTGCGTTACCTAGAACTGCAAGATTTCCGCGACGACCCTGCGACTGCAATTCTGCAATCGCTGCGAAGTCACCGACATCGT
>JBFYJA010000052.1:0-5929 GCA_041311675.1 Micrococcales bacterium
GGCGAATGGGGCACCAATCGATAAATTGTCCAACCGTACGCCAAAACCATTTAGGTTGTGCTTTTAAAATCCACGCAACTGCGCGAGCCCCCGACAAAATCAGATGTTCATCGATTAGCCATACGGACTTCCGAACATCGGCCGAGGTCAAACCGTATGCAGATGGTTCGATCTTTTGGAAAGGTTGCGTGTTCGGAAAAACGGATAATTGGCGGACACCCCAAGCCACACAACGGCTGCAGAAGGCGCAGTCTCCGTCGTAAATAAGTATTTTGGGGTGCACACTCTTAGGTTAAACCCACTTGTTTCCAAATGGTAAAGATTCGGTTACATCAATACCTCTAGGCAACAAGCCTTCAAATATGCGGGATAGGCTCAAAGGCGTTGGAGGTTTCATAGCTATAAACCTCCTGCTTAACAAAGGAGTTATAAATGAAGTTCAAGCGCATTGCCGCTGCACTTGCAGCAGTAACCGCGACAGCTCTCGTTCTAACCGGATGCGCCGCCGGCGCAGGCGACGTTGTTGCCGGAAGTTCGATTTCAGTTGCATGGAATCAAGCTTTCTATTCAAACAACACAGCTACATCAAACGGAAACGCGACAGCAAACGCAAACATCCTGTACTTAACTAGCGCAGGATTTAACTACTACGACGCAACACCAAAGCTTCTTAAAGAAGAACGCTTCGGTAAGTACGAAGTGCTAAGCCAAGACCCACTTACCGTAAAGTACACCGTAAACGATGGTGTTAAGTGGTCGGATGGCGCTGCAGTTGATGCAGCAGACATGCTTCTTGCTTGGGTTGCAAACAGTTGTGTAGACAACAACGTTTCAGCAGAGTACGACGCTGATGGAAACATCAGCAACCAGGCTGCGCTAGACGCAGGCGTATTCTTCGACTCAGCTAGCTGTGGTGGAGACCTCGGTAAGGTAACTAAGGTTCCAGAGATCAGCGAAAACGGTCGTGCAGTTACTTTGGTTTACGACGAGCAGATCGTTGACTGGGAAGTTAACTTCTCTATCGGCGTACCAGCGCACGTTACCGTTCAGCACGCGTTCAAGGACGAAAACCTAAGCGCTGACGACGCAAAGAAGAAGTTGATCAAGGCAGTTCAGGACAAGGACCTAAAGGCGCTTGCTCCTATCGCCAAGTTCTGGAGCTCGGGCTTCGACATGACCGACTTCCCAACCGACGACCCATCGCTAGTTGTATCAAATGGCGCATACGTAATTACTGACCTTGTTAAGGACCAGTACATAACTGTTACTGCAAACAAGAACTATTCATGGGGCCCATCTCCAAAGATCGAAAAGATTACAATTCGATTCATTGAAGACCCACTGGCTTCTGTGCAGGCTCTTTCAAACGGTGAAGTTGACATCATTTCTCCGCAGGCAACTGCAGACATCATCAAGGCTCTTGCTGATGTTGCAGACAAGGGAATTGTTACAGACACCACTTCAGATGCAACCTACGAGCACATCGACCTAACCTTCAACAACAAGGGCCCATTCGACCCTGCAACTTATGGTGGCGATGCTGAAAAGGCTAAGGCTGTTCGACAGGCATTCTTGAAGACAATTCCTCGTCAGGACATCGTTACCAAGCTGATTCAGCCAATCAACCCAGACGCGAAGCTCAACGACGCTCAGACCATCCTGCCTGGTGCAGATGGCTACGACGCGATCGCAAAGGCAAACGGTTCAGCTGACTACGCAACTGTAGACATTGCTGGCTCGAAGGCGCTTTTGGCTAAGGCTGGAGTAAAGGGCAAGGTAAAGGTTAAGTTCCTATTCGGTTGTGGAAACACCCGTCGTCAGAACGAATTTGCTTTGATTCAGGCAAGTGCAGCTCAGGCTGGCTTCGATGTTCAAAACAAGTGTGATGACAACTGGGGTTCACTCCTTGGTTCAGGCACTTATGACGCAGTTGTCTTCGGATGGCAGTCAACCAGCCTTGCAGTTACCTCTTCAAAGGCAACCTTCGCTTCAGATGGTGGAAACAACCTAAACGGCTACAAGAACGATGCAGTTGACGCGGCTTACAAGTCACTTTCAACTGAGTTCGACAAGGCCAAGCAGGTTGAGCTGCTTACCACTGTCGAGAAGAACCTATGGGCTGACGCATACGGTGTGACCGTATTCCAGTTCCCAGGCGTAACCGCTTACAACAAGAACAAAGTTTCTGGCGTTGTACCTGCACCACTTTCTCCGATGTTCTTCTGGAACTTCTGGGAGTGGAAGCAGGAGGGTGAAATCGTCAAGGGTTAACCCCACCTAAGCAATATCGCGGTGGCACCACTGAAAAGTGGTGCCACCGTGCTTTTAACTGGCTTAGAGTTTGTTAGGTTGGAGACAACACAGAGTCGTGGAGTTTAGAAATGTTGAGATTCATCTCGAGGCGTTTACTTGCCTCAGTAGTGGTGTTATTCGCTGCCACTTATTTGATGTACATCTTGACCGCATATTCTGGTGACCCACTAGAAGATCTCCGAACCAGCACGGCGAGAAACAAAGATCAACTTATTCAGCACCGCATTGATGTGCTGCAGCTCAACGTGCCTCCTTATCTGCGCTACTTCATTTGGTTGGGTGGCGTGCTTGGCGCCTTTGTCGGCAAATTTGATCTTGGAAAAAATATGAGTGGCCAAGCGGTATCAGCTCAACTTGGTTCGGCAATCTTGACGACGTTGCAATTAGTTTTGGTGGCAACGCTCACTGCAATCGTATTGGGCGTAATTGTTGGTATTTCTACTGCGCTTCGTCAATACAGTGCATTCGACTACACAGTGACTTTTACTTCGTTCCTATTCTTTTCGCTTCCAGTATTTTGGGTTGCAGTACTGCTTAAGCAATACATGGCAATCGGCTTCAATGACTTCTTAGAAGACCCGCAAATACCGATACTGCTGATTCTTGTGTTTGCCGCTTTAGCGGCAATAATCTGGCCGGGAATCATTGGAGGGCGTTGGAAGCTTAAATTCCGCGTTGCAGCAATTGCTTTTGTTATCACCGCAGGTTTACTGCTAGTGCTTAATTTGACCAATTGGTTCCGTTCGCCAGGTATTGGTCCTATCGCCGGACTATTTTTAGGAATCGCGATTGCTTTTGCCGTGACTGCGCTCTCGACAGGCCTCACCAACAAGAGGGCTCGCAACGCCTCGTTGATCGTGGTTGGAATCGGAATGCTAATTTGGTGGCCATTCAATCTCCTCTCTATGTATGTCAGTGGAATCGCCTTTTTGGGGCTTGCAGTGGTCACAGCCTTGGTCGGATTTTTTGTTGGCCACTTTATGGGCGGAGAAGACAAAGCTCCTGTGGCTCGAACCGCCGCGATTACGGCTCTGTTGATGGGCGGAGTATTGGCTCTGGACCGCTTTATGCAGGCTTGGCGCCCTTATTACGAAAGTAGCTACATCAGCGGCCGTCCGTTCGCTACCGTAGGTGCGCAAACACCAAACTTGCAGGGGTCATTCTGGGTGATGGGCGTCGATAAATTCACACACTTGCTACTACCTACGTTGGCTTTGCTATTGATTGGCTTCGCTAGCTACACCCGCTATTCACGCGCGAATCTTTTGGAAACCCTGAGCCAGGATTACATTCGCACTGCAAGGGCAAAGGGTCTTTCAGAGCGAACCGTCGTGGTTCGTCACGCTTTCAGAAACACCATGATTCCTCTCACCACCCTCGTGGCTTTCGACTTCGCGGCTGTGATCGGTGGAGCGGTAATCACTGAGAGGGTCTTTTCCTGGAGTGGTATGGGTTCACTATTTATCGAAGGACTTCACCGCGTTGACGTAAATACTGTGATGGGCTTTTTCTTAGTTACCGGAACAGTTGCGATTCTTTTCAACCTGCTTGCAGACGTGGTTTATTCATTACTTGATCCAAGAATTCGAGTTAGCTAATGACTGAAGAACGCGCCGAAAACGCAATTGAACTAAAAGAAGTCGAAGGTCTATCTCAGGGGAAGATTGTTCTCAAACGTTTCTTGCATCACAAGGCAGCAATTGCTTCGATGATCGCACTTTTGGGAATCATTCTCCTTGCCTTTACTAGTGTTGGAATTGACGTTGGTAATGATGCTGCAAAAATAAAGATTCACGGCTGGTGGCCATACGACTACGCGCAAATTAACGACGTTGAAAACAGCGGGTTGCCAACTCTTGACCTAATTCCAAGTTTTATCGATGGTACTGGTGTGCAAATTGGAAGCCACCCATTTGGTCAAGATGAAATCGGCCACGATGGCTTTGCACGTGTAATGCGTGGAGCGCAGCAGTCAATCATGGTGATGTTTGTCATCGGTATCGTCGCGACAGCTATCGGAGTTGTTGTCGGAGCGGTAGCGGGTTTCTATCGTCGCTGGGTGGATGCAATTCTTATGCGTCTTACCGATCTCATTATTACTATTCCAGTGGTCATTGTTGGAGCCGTAATTGGTCGTGCAGTAGGTAACTTAGGTGCGTTCCTATTGGCGGTATTCCTTGGGCTATTTTCTTGGACCGGGCTCGCTCGTTTGGTTCGAGGCGAGTTCCTTAGTCTGCGTGAGCGCGAGTTTGTTGACGCGGCTCGCGTTGCCGGAGCTTCGAATCGCCGAATCATTTTTAAGCACATACTGCCGAATGCCATCGGCGTAGTTATCGTGAGCACCACACTCCTTATGTCAGCAGCTATTTTGCTGGAGACAGGACTGAGCTTCATCGGATTTGGTGTGCGACTGCCGGATGTTTCATTGGGTTACCTGATTAATGAAAACCAAACCGCGTTTAGTACTCGCCCTTGGCTGTTCTGGTACCCAGGTCTTTTTATCGTGGCTATTGCATTGTGTGTGAACTTCATTGGCGATGGTTTGCGAGACGCATTCGATCCTCGCCAGAAGCGAGCAATCACCGCGAAAGATAAGCGTGTTGCCAAGGTGGTGACCAAATGAGTCAGCAAATCCTAAAAGTCGCTGACCTATGCGTAGATTTCTGGGTGGACGGCGTTTGGTATCCAGCGGCTGTCGACATCAATTTCGACCTTCAGGCTGGCAAGACGCTTGCGATTGTTGGTGAATCCGGATCTGGAAAGTCAACCACAGCTATGGCGCTGACTCGATTATTGCCAGCTAACGCAAGAATCTCAGGTTCTGTTTTGCTTGATGACAAAGACGTTCTTGCAATGTCTAAGAGTCAGATTCGCACCATTCGCGGACATGATGTCGCGTACATTTTCCAAGAGCCGATGACAGCCCTAAACCCTGTCTACACAATTGGTTTCCAAATATCTGAAACTTTGCGCACTCATTACGACATGAATCCGGTAACAGCTAAGGCGCGTGCAATCGAGCTACTCACCATGGTGGAGCTACCAAACCCTGCCGAGGCTTACGACAAATATCCACACCAACTTTCTGGTGGTCAGCGGCAGCGTGCCATGATCGCGCAGTCGATCTCTTGCGATCCGGTTCTGCTGGTTGCCGATGAACCTACAACAGCTTTGGATGTAACCGTGCAGGCTGAGATCATCGACCTCATGCGTAATCTTCGAAACAAACTAAATTCTGCAATCTTGTTGATCACTCACGACATGGGCGTGGTTGCAGATTTGGCCGATGACATCTTGGTTATGAAAGATGGCCGCGTAGTTGAAGCTGGCGAAATAAACCAGATCTTCAAACAGCCTAAGCACTCTTACACGCAAGCCCTTCTCGCTGCCGTGCCGAAACTTGGGTCCACCAAAGTTCGAAGCAAAAACGAAGCCATTAATTCTATTCAGCCGATTTTGTCGCTGAAAGATGTATCAATCGAATATCCGAAACGCGGCAGAACCCCTGCATTCAAAGCCGTATCCGATGTTTCACTGGAGATTTATCCAGGCGAAATTCTTGGCTTGGTCGGGGAGTCAGGGTCTGGAAAAACTACCGTAGGACGTGCGGCTGTCG
>JBFYJA010000004.1:0-15893 GCA_041311675.1 Micrococcales bacterium
GTGCCATTTATTTTGCCAACCATTGTGGTTGCAATCGCATTGCAGAGTTTTACTTCGTCACTGCCCACAATTTTGGTAATTCTGATTGCACATTTGTTTTTGAACTATTCGATTGTGGTGCGCACGGTTGGTGGAGTCTGGCAAAACCATGATCGCGAAATTGAATACGCGGCTGCAATCGATGGGGCCAGTCAGTGGCAAACTTTTTGGCGAATCACTTTGCCAGCGCTGAGACCAGCAATTGTCTCGGCAGCAGTACTTGTTTTTCTCTACTGCGTAACTAGCTTTGGAATTATTTTGTTGTTGGGTGGTGGAAGGGTTTCTTCAATCGAAACTGAAATCTATTTCTCACTCACTCAGTTTCTAGATTTCAAAACCGCGTCGACATTTGCACTGGCACAAACAGTAATTACCGTTTCGGTATTTGCACTTTCTAAAGTATTCGGTAGTTCAAGCGCTGGGCTGGAACAAGTCAGCGAAACTGATTCGAACACTCGAATCCAAATTCGTGAGTGGCCAATTGTTATGCTGACCGCTGTATTTGTATTTACCGTTTTGGTTTTGCCGATGTTGCAGGTGCTATCGCGATTTAGTTGGCAAGGGCTCTTGGATCTGAGTGGAACCGGCAGCCGACAGCTGTTAAACATTTCGGTTTGGCAGGCCACTGGTAACTCAATTCGAAACATAATCATCGCGGCTGGGTTGGCTGTACTTCTCGGTGCCTTGGTTTCCTGGTTACTTAGTCGAGAGCGTCAATCTTGGCTAGAGCTGCCGTTCCTGTTGCCGATGGGGGTTTCCTCGGTGGTGCTTGGCTTCGGCTACCTGATCACCTTCCGAGCTGGTTGGCTCACTGTTCCCCTAGTTCAAGCGGTTTTGGCCCTGCCGCTGGTAGTTCGGATTATCCATCCGGCGCTAGTTGTTCTCGCCAGCGAGTATCGCGAAGAGGCATTAATGGCCGGGGCGAGTTCGTGGCAAATCTGGCGCTTGGTCGAGGCTCCCCTAGTCGCGAACGCTCTGCGAACTGCCGCCGTTTATGCAACTCTAGTTTCGCTCGGTGAGTTCGGCGCGGCTAGCTTTTTGAGTTTCGGTGATCAGGCTACGCTACCGGTGGTGCTGTATCAATTGATTAGTCGACCTGGTGCGCAAAATTATTCGATGGCGATGGCTGCTTGTGCGCTGTTGATGGTTGCGGTGTTTGCTATTTCGATGACTAGCGCTTTAGTTCAAAAGCGACGTCGTTCTTTTTGAGTCGAGCAGAAATGACTTCAATCGATTCTGGATTCTGATCCATCAAAATAAAGTTGCGTCCGAGCGATGCGGCAACAGCACCGGTAGTTCCGGAACCGCCGAAGAAATCCAAAACGACATCGCCTGGTTTGGATGAAGCTTGAATCACGCGACGCAAAATTCCCTCTGGCTTTTGTGTCGGGTAGCCAGTTTTTTCTTTCCCGGTTGGCGAAACAATTGTGTGCCACCAAACATCGGTTGGCAGTTTTCCGAGTTCAACTTTTTCTGGTGTTACTAAACCAGGAGCCATGTATGGTTCCCGATCGACTTCGGCATTGTTGAAGTAATAAGTTTTTGGATTCTTCACGTAAACCAAAATCGTGTCATGCTTCGACGGCCATCGATTCTTGGCTTTGCCTCCGTAGTCGTATGCCCAAATGATTTCGTTCAAGAATGAATCGCGACCGAATAATGCATCGAGTAAAACTTTTGCGTAGTGCGCTTCGCGATAGTCCAGGTGCAGGTAAAGCGTTCCGGTGTCGTTGAGGATGCGCCAGGCTTCCTCGAGTCGAGGCTCTAGGAAAGACCAGTAATCGGCAAATTCATCGTCGTAGCTGAGCACTGTCTCACGAATGATTTCGTAGTTTTGTCCCTTGAAGCCAACGCGGCCCCCGGTCTCCACACGCTTGGTCTCTGAGGCGCCACGGGTCTGCTTGCGGCCAGTGTTGAAGGGTGGGTCGATGTAAATAAGCTGCACTGATTCGCTAGGGATAGTCGCCAGATGTGCGAGGTTGTCCCCGAAGTAGAGTTGATTTACAGCCACAGAAAGAGATTAACAGTATGAACACCGAAGTCATCCACAATGCTGAACTCAAGCGCTACGAGATCAACTTGGATGGCGAGCTGGCTGGTTTCGCCGACTATCGTCTCGCTGATGGTGACATCACTTTTTATCACACCGAAGTTTTTCCAATTCACCGCGGCAAGAACCTAGCCGCCATTCTGATGGAAGCCACCCTCAAGGATGTACGCAATAGTTTCCCGAACGACAAAGTTGTGCCTACTTGTTCTTACGTGGTGCGTTTCATGGAGAAGCACCCGGAGACTCAAGACCTGCTAAAGGATCCAATCGAGGATGCCATCGCGGCTTGCGAGTTGCGTCCGCGTTCTTAGTTTTTCAAAGACGTATTGAGCCAAGCAATAACGTCCGCAATAACTTCTTCTTTATTTAGTTCGTTGAAGACTTCGTGACGAGCTTCCGGGTAAATAATCAGCGTTACATCTTGAACGCCAGCTTTTCTAAATGCATTCATCAATAAAGTGTTTCCTCGTTCACCGCCGAGCGGATCTTCGCTTCCAGCAATAAGCATCACTGGCAGTTCATTTGGCAGTGACTTGCTTGGTACGCCCAACAATTTTGTAACTCCAAGCAAACCAAATACATCAATTGCGGTTTCTGGAAAAATTAGTGGGTCAGCGTTGAACTTGATGCCAACTTCGCGATCTCGACTCAACCATTCTTTTCCAGTTGAGTTTGGCTCTTTGTCCCAGCGCTTGTTGAAACCTGCGCTCGGTACAACCCCTGGCAGCATCAAAGTCGATCCGCTCAAAACCACGCCGGCATAATCTGCGGCATGCGTTTTGATAATGCGCTGAGACAACATTGAGCCCCAGCTGTGGCCAAGCAAGAAAATTGGCAGTGAAGGGTTCTCGGCACGAATCATTTCGGTGAGTTGATGTACTTCTTCGATGGTGGCAGTCATGCCACCTTTACCTAGGTTTCCCTGTCGCTTGATTTGACCGCGCTTAACCTGGTTGGCTCCGGTCAGCCCATGCCCGCGGTGGTCGTCGGCGTAAACCGAATAACCCACGCGGTTGAGGGCAGCTGCTACATGGTCATAGCGTCTGGCGTGCTCGCCGAGTCCGTGTGCCAACTGCACAATGGCCTTGGCATCGGCTACCGGCCACTCGTAAAAGGTGATTTCTATCCCGTAGTTATCGGTGAAAGTACGGATTAGCGGCAAGGTGGTCATGGCTTCAGGTTACTCTCCCCGACAACCTGCGAAAATTACAGGGGGCTCACTGGTCGTTCCCAGACAACTCCCAAGTAAGGCAAACAGACTCAAGTCATGATTCAGACAGCATTCGTCCAGCCGAACCAGCGCGTTCGCCTGGGCATGAAGAAGTTCCTTGAGCTCAAGCGTGGCCAGGACTTCATTGAGGGCCTCGCCTGGTTCTCGGTAATTGCTGTTACCGCAATGTTCCTAATCGACGGGGGACTGCAATCACTATCTGAACCGTCGGCAATTCTTGGAGCGGTTGATCGACTAACCGCACTGATCGCTACCAACCTGCTACTTATCGACATTCTTCTTATTGCTCGTCTGCCATGGATTGATCACTACTACGGTCACGACCGCGCGACAACAGCACACAAGAAACTCGGCAAGCCAATTTTGTATTTAGTACTTGCACACTTCATTGCATCGGTTGTGCAGTATGCGATGGTTGCCAATGTAGATGTGATTACCGAATTCATCTCGCTACTTTCTATCTGGGATATTTTGCTAGCAACCGGCGCGTTAGTTTTGATGATTCTGGTTGTGGTTACCTCTTTGAACTTTGCGCGTAAAGCAATAACTTACGAAGCGTGGTACCTAGTGCACATATTTGCTTACGGTGCCGTACTGCTCGCAATTCCACATCAGTTTTCTACCGGCACCGACATTGCCGGAAAACCGATTGCACTGACTTACTGGATTGCGTTCTATCTTTTTGTTTTGGTCAATGTGGTTTGGTATCGCATCTTGCGTCCAATAGTCCGCGGAGTCCGTCACTCACTCAGAGTCTCTACGGTGGCTCGCGAATCAAGCGACGCGGTTTCGATTTATCTAACCGGTAAGAACGTTGCAAAGCTCGGTGGTGCTGCCGGTCAGTTTTACCTCGTTCGCATTTTGACCGCGCGTGATTGGTGGCGTCCTCACCCATTCTCAATCTCTGCTGCACCAAACGATCGCTTTGTTCGTTTCACGGTTGCAGATCGCGGAGACGACACCAAGTTGATGCAGTCGCTCAAACCTGGAACACCGGTAATGCTTGAAGGTCCCTACGGTGTTTTCACCGAGGAGCGTCGTACTCGCGAGAAGGTTGTACTGGTTGCTGCCGGTATCGGTATCCCACCGGTTCGCGCTCTTGCCGAACAAATGGCGGCACGTCCACACGACGTCACCATCATCTATCGCCTTCGCGATCAAAATGATGCGCCGTTGCTAGCCGAAACTCGAGCGCTAGCCGAAAAGCGTGGCTTCAAGCTGATTGAACTTGAGGGTCGTCGCGGAGTTGGAACCAGCTGGATGAACGCTGACTACTCGGGACGAAACGACTTGCACCGCTTGCTGGATTTAGCTCCAGATGTGGCCGAGTCAGATGTTTACATCTGTGGACCAACCCCATGGACCCGCAGTGTTGAAAAGACCATGAGAGCAGCGGGCGTAGAAGAACGTTCGATTCACGCAGAGGAGTTTGCCTGGTGAGAAAGTCAACAAAAACAGCAGTAGGCGCTATCAGCCTTGGCATCCTCGGCCTGAGTTACCAACTCGGAACCACTGCAACCGCATCCACCGGAGGGTTCGCTAGTCCAACCGAAAGTGCGTCTGCCGTTTCTGAGCCAGCCGCTTCGGCAACACCACAGGCAAGCGAAGCAACTGTTGCTCAAGGATCGAGTGCCGGAAGTGAATCAGTAAACACTGCGCCCCAGCCTGCAGCATCGACAAGTTCGAGTCCAGTTGCTTCGGCAACGCCGGCACCGTCGAAGTCAGCAACAGCGAGTGGAAGCTCAGTTACCAAAACCGGTGACAGTATCGAATCAGGTTTTGGTCCTGTGCAAGTTAAGGTCACCAAGGTCAGCGGAAAAATAACCGAGATCACTTACCTGCAGTCAGTCGCAACTCATGGACGCGCAGCCGCGTTTCCGTATCTTGTGCAGTACGCGATTCAGGCAAATGGATCGAGTTTTGGCAACTTGAGTGGTGCCACATATACAACGAACGCTTTCAAACAATCATTGGAGTCGGCTCTTGCGAAATTCTAAAGGCGTCATGCAAGGAGTTGCATTACTCGGACTTAGCGTTGTTGGTGCACTGCTTTTGCAATCGCAAGGAACTGCCGTTACCGCAACTTCTGCTTCTGGTACCGGATCTGCAACCAGTAACTCTTATGAATCAGGCTTTGGTCCAGTGCAATTGAAAGTCACCGAAGCATCAGGGAAAATCACCGCAATTGATTTAGTGCAAGCGCAAGCAACCGGTGGACGTGAACAAGCATTCAGCTACTTAGTACAACAAGCGCTCTCGGCAAACGGTGCGAACTTCTCAAACATTTCTGGAGCTACATACACAACCGAAGCATTCAAATCAGCTCTGAATGATGCCATTTCGAAAATCGGTTAATGCACACTTTCGAACACGTTGAAATTTGCATGGGCACTGGATTTAGATTCCAGGGTCGATACATCGATGCGGATTTCAATGCTGCTATTTCGAAAGCTTGTGAAATTCTTCACGAGGCGGATCGAGTATTTAGTCTTTACAAACCAGAGTCACCACTTAGCCAACTGGCGGCTGGCAAAACTTCGGTGGCTCAATGTCCGCCTGAGGTGAGCGATGTCTGGGATGAGTGCGAACGTTGGCAGAAACTAACCGACGGTTGGTTTAGCCCCTTCACCGCTGAGCACACCTTTGACCCGAGTGGTCTCGTCAAGACCTGGGCTACCAAGCGTGCTGCCGATTCCCTAATTGCTGCCGGTATCACTGATTTCACGCTCAATGCGGGTGGAGACGTGCTGATTGCCGATGGCGCTACTGGCGAACTGGACTGGCGGATTGCGGTGTCCAAACCTGTGTCCATCGCCGATGCTGAGGCTGGTGCTCTTGCTGTGGTTGATCTCACCGGCACTCCGTTTCGGGCAATGGCCACCAGCGGCTCTGCCGAACGCGGCTCGCATATCTGGAGCCCGAAGTCGGATGTCGATCCGGCCAAGGCCATGGTTCAGATTTCGGTGATAGCCAAGGACTTGGTTGAAGCAGACATCTGGGCTACCGCGGCCTTTGCCGAGGGACCAAACTCACTTGCTCGCATCGATGCCCAACCAGACTTGGAAGCCCTGGCAATTTTGGTCGATGGTCAGATTGCGGCAACTCCAGGTTTTATGAAGTTGATTACTTCCAAATAGAAGGCGCTGACTCTTTGAGTCGCGGTAGCAATGAAGCCTTCGCCCAATCGCTAATCCACTTTGGCAGCTTCGGTTCTTTGCCATCCCAGTTTGATTCGGCGAGTACTTCTGGTGGTGTGACAATTCCGCGAACGCGCTTGAGGAATCGAATGCGAACGATTGCAACCGCGCATATTTCTGCGTTGGCAACAAAGCGCTGTTCAAAATAAAACGCTTCTGCATCCCAACCAACCACTTTGGTTTCGATTTGGAATTTTTGCCAAGGCAAAAGTGATTTGCGGAAAGTGATGTTGCTAGCAACCACGATTGGATACCAACCAAGTTTTTTCCAATGTTGCCACAAACCTGCGCGAAGAGATAAATCATATCGACCAAGATCAAGCAGAGTTAGAAACACTCCGTTGTTCATGTGATTGAAAATATCTAAGTCGGTTGGCCAAACGCGAAATTCGCGGACGCCGACATCACTCATGTGTAACTTAGAGCGCGTACGCCAACTTGCAAGTGCCCAAACTAAACGCAACCAAAGCTTCATTTGACTACCAAATCACTACGCGTTGATCTGGTGCGAGCCACATCTTGTCTTGCGGAGTTACGTCGAATGCTTCGTAGAACGCATCGATGTTGCGAACTATTTGGTTGCAGCGGAACTCAGGTGGTGAGTGTGGATCAGTCGCCAAACGGTTAATCATGATTTCGTCGCGACCCTTGGTGCGCCAACCGAGCGCCCAAGCCATGAACAAACGCTGCGTGCCGGTGAAGCCATCAATCTTGGCATCCGGATCAATACCCTTATCTGCGCAAGACATGCGATAAGCCTTCAGCGCAATCGAAAGACCGCCGAGGTCACCGATATTTTCACCAATGGTGAATGCGCCGTTTACCTTGTGGCTATCGTCCAACTGAGCGGGTGATAGCTGGTCATACTGATTAATCAGGCTCTTGGTGCGGGTTTCGAATGCTGCGCGGTCCTCGTCGGTCCACCAGGAAATAAGTGCACCATCGCCGTCATACTTTGAACCCTGATCGTCGAAGCCGTGGCCGATCTCATGACCAATCACGGCACCAATGGCGCCGAAGTTCACTGCGTCATCAACTTCGAGTCCGAAAAATGGTGGCTGCAAAATGGCCGCCGGGAAAACGATTTCGTTGAAGCCAGGGTTGTAATAGGCATTCACGGTTTGCGGGGTCATGTGCCACTCATCGCGATCGATTGGAGCACCAATCTTGGCAGCCTCTCGCTTGTGTTCGAATTCTGAAACGCGTCGAACATTTCCAACCAAATCGTGACGATCAATTTCGAGTGCTGAGTAATCCCGCCACTTAACCGGATAACCGATCTTTGGTGTGAACTTGTCGAGCTTGACCAAAGCCTTCTTCTTAGTTTCTTCGGTCATCCAGTCGAGGTTGGTAATAGATTCGCGGTATGCCTCAATCAAATATTTGACTAAGCCATCCATGCGATCTTTTGCTGCGGCCGGGAAATGTTTTGCAACATAGATTTCACCAACAGCTTCACCTAGTGAACCTTCAACAGCTTGCACCGCACGCTTCCAGCGAGCGCGAAGTTCCGGAGCACCGGTTAGTTTCCTTCCGTAGAAATCGAAACGCGTGTGCACAAAATCGCTGCTGAGATACGGAGCCATCGAATTGATTACCTGCCAGGTCAACCAAAGTTTGATGACCTCTAGGTGCTCCTCGGTGTACAACGATGTAAATGCCTCAACAAAGCTAGGCATCATCACAACAACTTCGTCGAGAACCTTCTTCTCGAGTTCGGCGCCTTGCAACCAAAGATTCCAGTCGAAGTTTGCGCTAATCTTTTGCAACTCATCGAAGCTGCGCAGGTTGTAGGTTTTCTCGGCTTCGCGAGATTCGACAACGTTCCAGTGGTGCTTCGCGATTACGGTTTCGAATTCAAAGATGCGGTGTGCTGCAGCATTGGCATCATTTGCCGACCAACCGGCAAGTTCAAACATCTCTGCAATAAAAGGTACGTAGGCATCTCGAATTTCCTGATGCTTTTCCTCGTGATAGTAAGCCTCATCCGGCAGACCGATTCCGCCTTGGTAGAGGTTGACTAGGTAACGCTCCGGGTTGCCTGGATCGTTATCCACATACATTCCGGTCAGGCCAGAGATGCCCTGGCTGCTTAGTTCACCCATCAACTTGGTGGCTTCGTCCAAGCTGCTAAGGTGCTTGATTCTGGTCAAATCACCCTGAATTGGAGCAGCACCAAGCTCATCGGCACGTTCCTCATCTAGGAAAGAGGCGTACATATCGCCAATCTTCTGGCTAACACCTGGTCCAGGGTTGGCAGCCGCGTCCTCAAGAATCTCGCGTACCGCAGCCTCACTGTTGTCGTGGAGGATGTGGAATGAACCATAAATCGCCTTGTCCGAAGGGATCACAGTGCCGTCGAGCCAAGCGCCATTCATGTAGCGGTATAGGTCGTCCTGTGGACGTTCGGTCTTGCTAAGCGTGCTTGGGTCAATGCCCGGTGTGATTTCCATGGCTTTATCCTAAGTTGCCTCGCGAATTAGACTTGATCTGTGGACCTACAGAAAATCATCTTGTACTACGGCTTTGCCCCGGTAACCGATCCGGACGCAGTGAAGCTATGGCAGAAAACCCTTTGCGAGAAACTCGGACTAAAGGGTCGCATCATCATCTCAAAGCACGGCATCAACGGCACCGTTGGTGGAAACATGGAAGACCTTAAGCAGTACGTGCGTGCCACCAAGGAATACCCTGGTTTCGGCAAAATCGATTTCAAGTGGTCAGATGGCACCGGCGAGGACTTCCCTCGCCTTTCGGTTAAGTCTCGTAAGGAACTTGTTGCGTTTAACGCACCAGACGAAATTGAAGTTTCACGTTCGGGAATCACCAACGGTGGAAAACACCTAAAGCCGGCAGAGGTTAACAAGTTGGTTGAAGAGCGCGGCGATGAAGTTGTCTTCTTTGATGGTCGAAATGCATTCGAAGCGAAGATCGGAAAATTCAAGAACGCAATCGTGCCTGATGTTGAAACATCACACGACTTTGTTGCCGAACTCGAATCAGGCAAATACGATCACCTGAAAGACAAGCCGATCGTCACCTACTGCACCGGTGGAATCCGCTGCGAAATTCTTTCTGCGGTTATGCAAAACCGTGGCTTCAAAGAGGTTTACCAAATCCAAGGTGGAATCGTTCGCTATGGAGAAACTTTCCGCGACAAAGGGTTGTGGGAAGGTTCGCTCTACATTTTTGATGAGCGCATGACCATGGACTTTAGCGATGAAGCAAAGGTAATCGGCGAGTGCGAAGGTTGTGGTGCAGCAACCAATCACTTCCGCAACTGCCAGAACCTTGGTTGCAAGGATCTAGTTTTACTCTGCGATGACTGCGCACAGAAGCCAGAGATGCTTGAGTGCAAGCCGACTCACACACGTGGTCGCCGCAAAGACATGGTTGGCTAATAGTTCTTAAAACAAAAAGAGCCCGGAGAAATCCGGGCTCTTTTTAGTTTGAAGTATTACTTCTTGCCGCTTACCTGAAGGGTAATGTTGGCAACGATTTCGCTGGTTAGACGCACGGTTGCGTTGTGCTCACCAGTGGTGCGAATTGGGCTGCTGATTTCAACCTTCTTCTTGTCAAGCTCGCCAAGACCAGCGGCTGCAACAGCAGCAACTACGTCAGCAGTCTTAACAGCACCGAATAGACGACCGCCTACGCCAGCCTTTACAGACAGACGAACAGACTTTTCTTCTAGACGAGCCTTTAGAGCCTGTGCTTCTTCAACGGTTGCAAGAGCGCGTGATTCACGAGCAGCCTTGATCTGCTCAACCTGCTTCTCGCCACCCTTGGTCCAAAGCACTGCGAAACCGCGAGGTAGTAGGTAGTTACGAGCGAAGCCGTTCTTAACCTCAACTACATCGCCAGCTGAGCCGAGGCCTGAAACCTCGTTAGTCAGAATTAGTTTTGACATCTTTGATTACTCCTTAGCGACCAGCACCGGCGTATGGCATTAGAGCCATCTCGCGTGCGTTCTTGACGGCCTTAGCGATTAGGCGCTGCTCTTGAACAGAGACGCCAGTGATGCGACGTGAACGAATCTTGCCGCGGTCTGATACGAACTTGCGAAGGGTTGAGATGTCCTTGTAGTCAATTACACCTACGGTGATTGCCTTTGCAGGTGGCAAAACTTTAGCGTTGCGGTTTGGCTTACGCTTTTCACCTTTTAGTACAGCCATTTGATACTCCTATAAAAAGATTTGATTAGAACTCGGGATTAGAAAGGGGTGTCGTCGGCGCCAGCTGAACCAACGCCTGGGTTTGCCCAGCCGCCGTCTGATGCTGGCTTCGCCTTTGGAGCATCGCCCCAAGGATCGCCACCGGCAACAGCTCCTGCTGCTCCACCTTCGCGAGCGCGACGAGTAACAGCTGCAGTTGCGCTGCGCAACGATGGGCCGATCTCTTCGATCTCAAGTTCAAGTGATGCACGGGCTTCGCCTGATGCAGTTTGGTAAGCGCTCGGTGCCTTTAGGCGACCGGTAACGACAACACGGGTTCCCTTAGTAAGAGACTGTGCAACGTTCTCAGCAACTTCGCGCCAGGCAGTGCAACGAACCCATACGGTTTCGCCGTCTTCCCACGCGTTAGTGGTGCGGTTGTAAGTGCGAGGAGTTGAACCAACGTTCACGCTTACTACTGCAACACCGCCCTGGGTGTAGCGCAGTTCTGGGTCGGCACCTAGGTTGCCAACCACAGTTACGTTAACTTCGCCAGCCATTTACTTCTCGACTGCTGCCTTGTGCTTTGCCTTAGCTGCTGCCTTGTCGGCTGCAACCTTAAGCATGAAGATTGCTTCTTCGGCGCGTAGCACCTTGGTGCGCATTACGGCTTCAGAAAGATTTAGTTGACGATCTAGTTCGATTACGTCTGCAGGTGCAGCAGTCATGTTTACAACTGCGTAAATACCTTCAGACTTCTTGTTGATTTCGTAAGCCAACTTACGACGTCCCCAAATGTCAACGCTGTCAATAGAACCATTTCCATTGCGGATTACGTTGAGGAATTTGTCGAGACTTGGAGCAACGGTGCGCTCGTCGATGCCTGCATCGAGAATTACCATGAGCTCGTATTTGTGCATAACTAACCCACCTCCTTCGGACTAAACGGTCATGGGATTTCCATGACAGGAGGTTAAATAAGCACGTGCCCAGAAAGGGCAACCTTGCAAGTTTATCGGTTTGACCACCAGGCAAGCAAGCGCTTTTCCGCCTCGACGGCACCAAGCGGACCCTCTTCGATGCGCAGCTCGAGCAGGTAGTTATAGGCCTGGCCGACCTCGCGGGATGGCTTCAAATCAAGGATTCGCATGATGTCCTCGCCAGTGAGGTCTGGGCGCATGGCGTTCAACTCCTCCTGCTCGGCGATGACTTCGATGCGCTTTTCCAAGTCGTCGTAGGCGTGAGCCAGACGCTCGGCCTTGCGCTGGTTTCGAGTGGTCACGTCGGCGCGGGTCAGGGCGTGAAGACGAAGCAGCTGATCCTCGGCATCGCGCACATAGCGACGAATGGCCGAATCGCTCCAAGCCTGATCGCTGTAACCAAAAAAGCGCAGGTGCAATTCGATTAGTCGGCAAACCGCTTTAGTAGTGTCGTTGTCAAAACGAAGAGCTTGCATGCGCTTCTTGGTGAGCTTCGCGCCAACCACGTCGTGGTGATAGAACGAGACTCCGCCGCCCGGCTCAAGCTTGCGAGTGGCAGGCTTTCCGATGTCGTGCATCAGAGCGGCAAAGCGCAACGTGAAATCTTTTTCGAGTCCGTAATCTTTTTCGTAATCGATGGCTTGCTCAACCACACGGAGGGTGTGTTCATAAACATCTTTGTGGTGGTGATGCTCATCTACTTCAAGTTTCAACGCAGGTAGTTCAGGCAATACTTTTTCAGCAAGACCACTGTCGACCAAAACTTCGAGACCCTTGCGCGGATTTTTACCAAGCATGAGTTTTACGAATTCTGCTTGAACACGTTCTGCAGAGATGATTTCAATCCGATCGACCATGTCGCGCATTGCGTCGAAAGTCTCTGGTTCGATTTCAAATTCCAATTGCGATGCAAAGCGTGCACCGCGCATCATGCGCAGGGGATCATCGCTGAACGAATCTTCCGGTTTGCCCGGCGTGCGAATAATTCCATCCATCAAATCTTTTAGTCCGTTGAATGGATCGACAAAAACTTTTTCTGGCAAACGAAGCGCCATGGCATTCACGGTGAAGTCACGTCGAAGGAGATCTTCGGTGAGGTCTTTACCGAAAGCCACCTCTGGCTTACGCGAATCGCGGTCATACTTGTCAGCGCGGTAAGTGGTGATTTCGATCTGATCGCCGCCAATGCGAGCGCCGATGGTGCCAAACTCACGACCGATGTCCCAGTGGGCATCGACAATTGGCTTGATGATTTCCAGGATTTCGTCCGGGGTTGCGGTCGAGGCAAAATCGAGGTCTGGAGCTTTGCGACCAAGGAAGGCATCGCGAACCGGCCCACCGACCAGAGCCAATTCGTGGCCAGCCTCGGCAAACCGAGCACCGAGTTTGGCGAAAAGCGGCGAATCAGTGGATTTCTCCAGATTCGCTAGGGCTTCGGCTACGGTTTGCATGCTTCCAATCGTGCCACAGCCTTTAAACTTGCGGGTATGACGGCTCAGCGAGGTAAACGACCTAAGGTCGAGGAAACCTCGGCGGGCGGGTTCGTGCTCTCGGCGGACGGCGAGTTCAAGGTAGCCCTAATTGGCCGAATCAACCGCGGCGGACGCCTGGACTGGTGCGTGCCGAAGGGTCACCCGGAGGGTAACGAAACTCTCGAGGAAGCAGCCATCCGCGAGATTGCTGAAGAGACCGGGCTAAACGTTCGCATTCTGGAACACCTTGGTGACATTCACTACGAATTCCAGGTGCCAGACAAAATCATCTCGAAGACCGTGCACCACTTTCTTATGCAGCAAATTGATGGCGACCTAACTGTCGAGAACGATCCGAATCACGAAGCAGTAGAAGCTCGTTGGTTCAGCATCGACAACTTGGAAAAAACTTTGTCGCACGAAAACGAACGACGTTTAGCTCGCAAAGTTGTCGAGTGGGTTCGAGCGGAAGAATGATTCGCAAAGGGTTGGCACTTCTAACTGCGGCTGCATTAATTTTGATTCCGCAGATTGCCACTGCTTCTGTGCCAAACGATATTCCAAGCGTGCACATCATCGCTGGTTCAGATATCAATTTGCTTGCGTCTGATGCAAAAATTCCAGTGCGAGTAAAAAATGATTTTGGAACCGACTTAAGAGTTATCGTGCACGCTGCTGCATCAAATGGTCGACTATCAATTCCGGCTCCGGTCGAAATTTCTATTCCGGCAAACACTGCAGTAAATGCTCAGCTACCGGTTAAGGCAATTGGAAGTGGTGAAGTAAACCTAAGTGTTTGGTTAGAAACTTTTTCCGGACTGCGCGTTGGTGAACAGGTCGAAGTAAAAGTAAACGTCAATGCCGATGCTGAAAATGCCATCTTGATTTCCTTCACCGCATTTGTTTGCGTACTTGGAACTTTGGGTTTGATGCGAACACTACGCAAACGACGTGAACGAGTGGCAGAGTAATGAGCGTTGCAAAATCGTCGATGCTCATGGCCGGTGGCACAATGCTGTCGCGCATCCTCGGATTTAGTCGCTCTATTATTTTGGCGATGGCACTAGGTGTCACCACCAACGCCGCCGATGCCTTCGGTGTAGCAAACCAGCTGCCGAATAACGTCTATGCAATCGTTGCAGGAGGCGTGCTGCAGTCGATCCTGGTGCCGCAGATTATCAAGGCTCTAGCCCACAAGGATGGCGGCAAGGGCTACGTTGACCGCCTGCTCACATTCATCATTTCGGTGTTCTTAGTCATTACCGTGATCACCACGGTTGCGGCTCCGCTTCTGGTTTCGATTTACACCACCGGTTGGACTCCATCGCAACTCGCCCTGGCAACGGCTTTTGCTTACTGGTGTTTGCCACAACTTTTCTTCTACGGTTTGTATTCGATTCTTGGTGAAGTGCTTAACGCACGAAGCAAGTTTGGACCGTACATGTGGGCTCCGGTTTTGAACAACGTGGTTTCACTCGCGGGACTTATTGCATACATCGTAATTTTTGGCAGTGATCCAACCGGCACACAGAGCATCGAATCTTGGAACTCGTCGCAGATTCTTTTGCTTGCCGGATCTGCTACCGCAGGTGTCGCTGCGCAAGCGCTAATTCTTTTTGTTGCTTGGCGAAAGATTGGCATCAAGCTATCGCTGAACTTTAAGTGGCGCGGGTTCGGATTGCGTCCTGCGCTAAAGGCGGCATCATGGTCGCTCGCGATGGTGCTAGTTACTCAAATCGGTGGACTCGTGCAAACTGTGGTTGCGTCATCGGCTGTAAGTGCACGAAACAGCAACATCGCCGTTGCGTCGGTCGCAGCAGCGGGGATTGCCTGGTTAGTGTTCATGCTTCCGCACAGCATCGCAACCGTTTCGATTGCCACCGCGTACTTCACCAAGATGTCGCATCACGTTCAAGAAGATCGCATTGATCTTTTGAAAAATGATTTAGCCGCCGGTCTTCGCACCATCTCTCTGATTTCGGTTTTGTCCACCGCTGCAATTTTGGTTTTGGCATATCCGATTGCGCGCGTTTTCGTGGGCGAGTACCCATCGCTGGTGGCACTGGGCAATGTTTTGATTGCCCTAATCGTCGGACTGCTTCCGTTCAGTTTCGTCTTCATGATGCAACGTGCTTTTTACGCTCTCGAAGACACCCGCACGCCATTCATCTTTACTAGCGTTCAGATTGCCCTCCACATCACCGGCTCAATCACGATGTCGTTTATGGTGCCTCACGAGTGGCTTGTGGTTGGGCTAAGCCTGCTGACCAGCACCACGGTCACCATCCAGGCGCTGATTGCCTACGACCTGCTCCGCCGCCGGATCGGCAGCCTCAAGGGCCAACACATCTTTACCGGCACCGGATACTTCGCCATCGCCGGCGTAACCGCAGGACTGGTTGGCTACGTAATGCTCCAGACCATCGGCGGTGTTTCACGCGGAGCCTTTGCTGTCAAGTCGGTGCTCACCGCGGGCCTCGGATCGGTCATGGTTGGTTTCGTCATTTTGGCCGTTTACCTGGTGTTGCTCAAGTTGTTCCGAGTGCGTGAGATTGAGTCCGCGTTGGCGTCAATTAGGGGAATACTGCGCCGATAAAATTGCTTCTAGTAAAAGAGCATTCGCTCATTTGTTTGGAGAAATCTTGCGCAACGTCATCATTGTTGGTTCTGGCCCGGCTGGCTACACCGCCGCCATTTACACCGCTCGTGCCGGCCTCGAGCCACTGCTAATTGCCTCATCGGTTGAAGCCGGTGGCGAGCTAATGAAGAC
>JBFYJA010000053.1:0-5908 GCA_041311675.1 Micrococcales bacterium
GTCGCACGACTGGTTGATTACCGAATTGTTCTTGCGTCGACCTAAATCTTCTGCTTCACCGTTTGCTCGTGGAGCAACATTGTTCAGCAGTTGGGATCAAATCAGCGAGAGCAAGGATGCCGAGGCGCAGAGCGCGGAAGCATTGATTGCGACTTACTCTGAACTTCGTCCAGCCGACTTGGCGAGTGCACTATTGGATTTGCCGGATGACCGAATGATTGAGGTTGCCGAGGAACTTGACGACGAGCGTTTGGCAGACGTGCTTGAAGAGTTGCCTGAAGAAGAGCAGCTCGACATCATCCAGGAATTGGACGACGAACGTGCCGCAGAAGTTTTGGATTTGATGGAGCCGGATGACGCAGCAGACTTGATGGCTAACCTTTCCGAAGAACGTACCGAGGCAATCTTCGAACTCATGGACGAAGAAGAAGCCGAAGACATTCGTATGTTGATGCAGTTCGACGAGTTCACCGCCGGTGGTTTGATGACAACCGAGCCACTAATTTGCGCTGCCGACATGACGGTTGCCGAAGCAATGGCTTTGATTCGTCGTAAGTCGGTTGCTCCGGTTTTGGCTGCGCAGGTTTTCGTAACTCTGCCGCCATACGAAACTGCTACCGGTCGCTTCCTAGGCGTAGTGCACTTCCAGCGCATGCTGCGTTATCCGCCGCACGAGCGTCTTGGCACACTCTTGGATACCGAACTTGAGCCACTGAAGCCGACCACCCATATTTCGGTCATCCACCGAACCCTGGCTACCTATAACTTGGTGGCCTTGCCCGTGGTTGACGCAGAGCAACGCCTGATTGGCGTAGTTACCGTGGACGACGTACTAGACCACCTATTGCCTGATGACTGGCGAACCGAAGATGAAAGAGAGGTGCACCTTGGCTAAGGACCGCTTTGATGCACCGATTGGCACCCGCAAGAGCTTTGTGCCTCGCATCCGCGTGAACCAGGAGCAGTTCGGTCGCGCATCCGAGGCCTTCGCTCGCGCGATGGGTACCGGCTCGTTCCTGATCGGCATGACCATCTTTGTTGCCATCTGGATTACCTGGAACACACTTGCTCCGACTGTGATGCAGTTCGACCCGAAGAGTTTGAATTACACGCTATTGACTTTGATTCTTTCGATGCAGGCTTCTTACGCTGCGCCACTTATCTTGTTGGCACAGAACCGCCAGGACGATCGCGACCGCGTGAAGTTTGAGCAGGACCGTCAGCGTGCTGAGCGCAACCTTGCCGACACCGAGTATCTTGCTCGCGAAGTAGTTGCACTTCGTTTGGCAATGAAGGATCTAGCCACTAAAGAATTCGTGCGCGATGAGCTTCGCGATCTAGTTAAAGAACTTGCTGAAGAACTAAAAGAAAAGCCAGCCAAGAAAACTAAATGAGCGAGTTCCTAAAAGCGCTCGAAAGTGTTATCGATCCAGAGCTTCGAGTCAACATTGTTAAACTTGGCATGGTTGGCGACATCAAAGAAACCGATGACGAAGTAACCGTCGAACTTAAGTTGACTATCGCCGGTTGCCCTGCCGCTTTCAAGATTGAACGCGATGTCATCGCCGCTATCAAAACTCCAAAGAAAGTTTCCGTGCAGGTTGGTGTGATGACACAAACCGAGCGCGATGCACTGAAAGAAAAACTTCGCGGTGGTCGTCCGGTTCGCAGCAACCCATTTGATGCCGACACTTACACACGCGTTTATCTAGTTGGCTCGGGCAAGGGTGGCGTAGGTAAATCAACCATCACCGCAAACCTCGCAGTTGCTTTGGCGAACGACGGTTACAAAGTTGGCTTGATCGATGCCGATATCTTTGGATTCTCGATTCCACGTCAGCTTGGCGTTGCCGATAAGCCAACCAAAGTTGATGAACTAATGCTTCCGCCGGTAGTTGAAGTGGGCGCTGGAGTTGTGAAGGTCATCTCAATCGGAATGTTCCTCGACGGCAATCAGGCGGTGGCCTGGCGCGGGCCGATGCTGCACCGAGCTATCCAGCAGTTCCTCACTGATGTGCACTGGGGTGACCTCGACTTCCTACTGGTCGATCTACCGCCTGGCACCGGAGACATTGCCATTTCGCTTGGGCAGCTACTGCCAACCGCTAAGTCGATAGTGGTTACCACTCCCCAACTGGCCGCTGCCGAGGTGGCTCAGCGCAGCGCAGCCGTTGGGCTCCAAACCGGCCAAGACATTTTGGGTGTAATCGAAAACATGAGCTGGCTCGAGCAAGACGGTAAACGTTCCGAACTGTTTGGCGCAGGCGGTGGGCAGCAGGTCGCCGATGCCCTTGGCGAATTGGCTAACTCAGAAGTCAGACTGCTTGGCCAAGTACCGATCAGCATTCCGTTACGTCAATGCTCGGATGCTGGCACTCCGGTGGTAGTTGAGCATCCCGAAGACTCAGCAGCCAGGGCAATCGCTGACCTCGCCAAACTGGTTGCGGCAGACAAGCTAGTGCGGCAAAACAAGAGTCTTAGACTCAATACGTGACCGACTTCAGTATTGCGACTCTTATCTCGCACTTCCCTGCGAGCAACAACAAGTACGACGTAATCAACCCAACTTCGGGCAAGCGCATCTATGAGTTGCCTCAGCTTTCTGCCGAACAGGTTGCTCTCGAAGTTGATCGAGCACGCGATGAGCAAATCGACTGGGCTGCCATGCCGGTGTTTGAACGTGCCGAGATTTTTCTAAAACTTCACGATGCAATTCTCGAGAACGAAGACAAAATTCTCGATCTTCTTCAGCTCGAAACCGGTAAGTCTCGAGCTCATGCCTACGAAGAATTTTCTGGAGCAGTTGGTATCACCCGTTACTACGCGAAGGTTGCCGAAAAGGCTCTGTCTATCAAAAAGGCAGCCACCGGCGTTCCAGTGCTGCTAAAAACTTTTGTGCGTCAGGAACCAATCGGCGTAGTTGGCATCATCACTCCATGGAATTACCCACTAGCACTGGCAATGATGGACGTCGTTCCTGCGCTCATTGCGGGAAACACCGTGGTACACAAGACCGACAATCAGACCACGCTCATCTCGTTGCTGGTTCGACTACTTGCCGTAGAGTCTGGATTGCCGGAGGACGTCTGGCGAATCGTCGCCGGCGATGGTGCCGTAGTTGGCAATGCCGTCACCGACAACGTCGACTACGTGGCATTCACCGGCTCAACCAGCACCGGACGTGTCGTTGCTCAGCATGCAGCCGCTCGCCTGATTGGCTTCTCGCTCGAACTCGGCGGTAAGAACCCGGCAATCGTGCTGCCTTCCGCAGACGCAGCCAAAGCAGCGGAGATCGTGGTCGCCGGTTGGCTCGGCAATGCCGGTCAGCTCTGCGTATCAATATCGCGCGTCTACGTTCCGCACGCCATCAAGGCCGAGTTTGAAAAAGAACTTATCGCAGTCGTGCAAAAACTCAAGGTTGGTAAATCAAACGACTTTGACTTTGATCTCGGCTCACTCACCAGCGCAGCACAACTTGCGCGCGTCGAACGCTACGTAAACGACGCCAAGCAAAAAGATGCACACATTCTGGTCGGCGGCCACGCACTGCCAGATGCCGGACCGTATTTCTACGCACCGACCGTAATCACCAACATCGGTGATGACGTGCTCTTGAAGCGCGAAGAAGTATTTGGACCAGTGCTTTCGGTTTACGGTTACGACGACATCGACGAAGCAATCGATTCAGCCAACGACAGCGAATTCGGATTGAATTCAAGCGTGATCGGTAACCGCAAAGACGCAGTTAAGATTGCTGCGCGAATTAACTCTGGAAGCGTCAACATCAATGAGGGTTACCGCGCCAGCTTTGCATCCTTCGGCGCCCCAATGGGCGGCACCAAGCAGAGCGGATTTGGTCGGCGCAATGGAATTGGCGGATTGTTGAAATACACCGAGGCAAAGTCAATCGGAATTGCCCGATCATTCATGGGAATTGGATTACCAAACAACGCAAAGCAGTGGCACCGAATGATTCCGCTAATGCGAACACTTGCGAAGATTCTTCGCAGACTTCCCTAAGGAATTTGGCTTAGGTAGCTTCTGAGTCGAACGGGGCTGATTCGCCGGCTTTGAGTCTGGTCTTGGTCGCAGTGTTCAAAGTCTGTGCCGGGTTCGGGCGATCATCTTCGGCTAGAGCCTCACGAATGATCTTGCGTGGGTCGTACTGACGCGGGTCGAGCTTCTTCCAATCCACTTCTTCGCCGATTTCCTCAGATAGCTGAGCCTTGGCTCCTTCGGCCATGCGCTTGACGCTCTTGACCAACTGTGCCAACTTCTTCGCATATTCCGGAAGCCGTTCCGGGCCGAGCACAAAGGCGGCAATGATCGCGAGGATCACTAACTTTTCGCCGCTTAGCCCAAACACCTTTATAGGTTACCGCGTGGAATGCGGAGCAAAACCTGAGACCGCGGATATCATTGCGGCAGGAGCAACCATGGCAGACAAAATAACCAGCTGGAAATACGCAGAAGACTTTGTAGTCGAGAGCGCAGTGATTCAGCGTGCCCGAGTTCGTGCCGAAGAATTGGGAATCGAATGCATCACCGCTTCGGTTGGTGCACAGCTAGCCGTTTTGGTTGCCAGCCTGCAGGCCAAGAGCGTTGTCGAAACCGGAACCGGCGCAGGCGTCTCAGGGCTCTGGATGCTCGGAGCAACCGAGCACACCGTGCTCGCCACAATCGACACCGAGACTGAACACCAGGTTGCGGCTAAGGCAGCATTCGCCGAAGCCGGCATCGCCAGCAACCGCACTCGCGTGATTACCGGCAAGGCAGTCGACGTAATGTCGAACATGGCCGATGCTGCCTACGATTTAGTTTTCCTTGATGCCGATCGCGAAACCATCGAAGCTCAGCTTCGCGAGGCATCCCGTTTACTTCGGCCTGGTGGGGTTGTTGCAATCGCACACGCGCTTTGGCGAGATCGTGTGCCAGACCCGGCGATGCGCGATGAAGCAACGTCGGTTTACCGTGATGTCTTGAGATTCTTCAGCGACAACGAAAATTTCGTTTCATCACTTCTGCCTATCGGCGATGGCCTACTCCTGGCATCAAAGAAGGCATAAAAAAATCCCGAGCAATCAATGCTCGGGATTTTTTACGTTTTACAAGCTACTTCTTTTTCTTGATGATCTTCGTTTCAAGTTCAGCGTGTAGCCCACGAGCTTCTTCCTCGTTTACTGAAATCTGAATGCGGCCCCCACCTTCGGCAGGGATCTTGAGGATGATCTGACCTCGTAGCTCGAGCTCCACTTCCATAGGTCCGCTATTTCCGCGTGGCTTCATTGCTGCCATGTAATACTCCTTGAATCTTGGCGTCATCGCCGAACTTCAATTATCCCACGCATTTCAGACATTCGCCACGGCTAGGGAGGGGTGAAATCGGGGGCGGTGTACTTCCAGCAGGCCAGTAACCACAAGACCTGAAGCCCAAGGCTTAGGGCCACGACTAGACCCTTGACGAGCCAGCCAAACCGCGTGGTGGCAAGTCCGAATGCCAGCAGCAACGGGAAGGCTGGAAACAGGATTCGCGGAGTGCTGCTCTGCGGAAAGAACACCGCAAACAGGTAAATCAGATAGGCACCAACCCAGATACGAAGCTCCAATCCGAGCTCCTGCACCGATGGCAAAAACAGGGCCGTAATGAAGATCGCGATTAGTAACCCAGCGACCACTTGGCCGTAACCATCGCCGTGACCAGAGGCCCCGCAGTTTCGTTGACGACCTGCACGGTTAGCGCCTGCACGGGGGTTGCCAGCATGAGGATCATCAAGGGGATTGCCAGGTGTCGCTGCTGAATTACATGGCCACCATGTATCTGATGAGTGGTGTGCAACCGCCGGCGGTGGGCAACGGCCATTTCGTGCATGTGCCCTATGGCACCTTCCGCACGCAATCGCGCTACATC
>JBFYJA010000054.1:0-5886 GCA_041311675.1 Micrococcales bacterium
CGTCGTCGAGTGATGATTCCGGTACGACGTTGAATCCATTCGTCACTCGAATCAATCGGACCAGCGATGTCGTCGTTAGTAACGTGGAGGTCGCCACGTGCTGCGCCTAGCGAGTAGATACGCGAAAACTTAACCGGTGAGTACTGGTTGAGTGTTGGCTGGTTCATAGTGCTCCGATTCGTCGAACTCTACAAAGATACCGCTTAGGAACTAGCGGTGATTGTTAATTAGCTCTAGGGATGCCTCGAGATTTTCAGGAGTTTTCACAGCGACTGCCTCAACTCCCGGCATCGCGCGTTTTGCGATTCCTGCCAAAGTTCCGGCAGGGCTAACTTCGATAATTGCCGTTACACCGGCGACCATCATGGATTGCATGCATAAGTCCCAGCGCACTGGGTTGGAAACTTGCTTGACCAGTAGGTTTTTGAATTCCTCGCCACTGTTGATTAATAACCCTCCGGCGTTGCTCCATATTTTGGTGGCAGGGTCATTAACCGAAACGCCGGTCGCGTAGTCAGCCAGAGTGCTAACTGCGGGTTTCATAAATCTGGTGTGGAAAGCGCCGGCCACTTGGAGGGGAATAACTCGAGCACCTGCTGGGCTTTCGGCTTGCAGCTTCGCAATTGCGTCGGCTGCTCCTGCAGCAACAATTTGACCGCTGCCGTTGTAGTTCGCTGGCTCTAGATCCAGTTCGGCAATTCTGGCTTCAACGATGGCTTGTTCGCCACCAATAATTGCTGCCATTGAAGTCTTTTCGATGGCCGCAGCCGCAGCCATTGCATCGGCGCGAACTTTTACAAATTTGATTGCTTGCTCAGCAGTAAAGATGCCTGCGATTGCCGCTGCTGTGATTTCACCAACCGAGTGACCACTCACTCCTGCGATACCAGCATCAGCAGCAGATTTCCCACCGAGTAAAGTACTTACGGTTGCTATGCCGGCAGCCACGATTAGCGGTTGAGCGACAGCTGTGTCACGGATTGTGTCAGCGTCGCTCACAGTGCCATGCTTAATTAAGTCGAAACCAGACGCTGCTTGCATTTCCTCGATCGAAGATTTGAATTCCGGCAACTCTAGCCATGGTGAAAAGAATCCTGGTGTTTGTGCGCCTTGGCCAGGGCAAACGATCGCAATCATTGTTTCTCCTATTTCATCTCTAACTATTTTTCACCAAGTGAGCCAAGAACCATGGCTACTTGCAATACAAAAGCCTCGTGTGCGCCGGTGGCATCCCATCCAATTACGTCAGAGATTCTCTTAAGGCGATAACGCACTGTGTTTGGATGTACGAAAAGTAACTTTGCTGTTCCTTCGAGCGAACGGCCAGATTCGAGATACGCAGTTAGTGTTTCGAGTAATTCCGAGGAATTCGCTGCGAGAGGTTCGTAAACCTTTTCTATAAGTGTCCGTTTTGCAATGCTGTCACCAGCTAGAGCACGCTCGGCAAGAAGATCGTCTGCATGCAGCACGCGAGCAGGTTTAGTTGAATTTCTGATTACCGAATAGGCCGAAAGGGCTGCCTTTGCCGAGATTGTTGCCGAAGCTACGTCTCGAATGGTTGGTCCGATAACGATGGTACCTGCGCCAAAGTAAGGCTCAAGTTCTTTGACAATGGTGCTGAAACTTTTGTTCTCGCCCTTTAACTCAGCTATGTGTCCGAGTACCACAATCAGGCGGTCGCCGTGGATTCCGATTAGGACGTCAGAGTGAGCTTTACGAGCAGCTCTGCGGAATTGGTCAGCGTCAAAAACAGGGGGAACTGTGCCAATCAGAACAATTACGGAGCCGGTTGCACGCCAGCCAAGTGCAGCAACACGTGATGAAATTTCGTCGGTGTGTTCACCGCTCAGAATTGAATCGACAACTAAGGCTTCGAGACGGGCATCCCAAAGTCCTCGCGCTTCTGCAGCTCTTGCATATACGTCTGCTGCGCTAAACGCAATTTCGCGTGAATAAAGCAGAACCGAGTCTCGTAGTTCAGGGTCGTCGCGAAGAATGCGCTCTTCCACCACCTGCACAACCACACGGATTAGCTGAAGGGTTTGTTGCAGAGAAATCGAACGAAGTAACTCTCGCGGCGCCACCTCGAAAACATCAGCAGCGACCCACGGTTGCGATTTTGGATTGTCGTACCAAGCTAGGAATGAACTAATACCCGACTGAGCCACCAGACCAACAGAAGCACGACGTGCCGCAGGCATCTCACGATACCAGGGGAGGGTCGCCTCTAGTTTCTTGAGCGTCTCGCTATTTAGCTCACCCGAAATGGATTTGAGCCAAGCAAGAGTTTCTTTTTTAGGCCTCGCCACCGGCAGACCCAGAAGTTCCCGCGTTTACGTCGTGTAGTCGGTACTTATCGATCGCCTGCTGAGGAATCGATGCATCGATCTCTCCACGCTCAACCAACTGCTCAAGCACACGAACCACAATCGAAGGCCCATCAATTTTGAATGAACGACGAGCAGCTGCACGAGTGTCTGAGAAGCCGAAGCCGTCGGCACCCAGGGTTGCGTAATCTCCAGGAATCCAGTTGCGAATCTGATCAGGCACCTGGTGCATGTAGTCAGAAACACCCAGGAACGGCCCTCGAGCGTCCTTGAGTTTGTGCGTCAGGTAAGCAACAGGAATTTCAGCGTTCGGGTTCAAGAAGCGGAACTCATCGCGCTTAAGACCATTGCGACGAAGTTCGGTCCATGAGGTCACTGACCAAATGTCTGCCGAAACGCCCCAGTCGTCTTGCAACAGCTGCTGCGCCTCGTATGCCCAAGGAACTGCAACACCAGAAGCCAGAATCTGAGCCTTCAAACCATCGTGTTGGTTTTCGCTGATTCGGTGAATACCGCGGATGATGCCATCGACGTCTACATCTTCAGGTTCTGCCGGCTGCACGATTGGCTCGTTATATACGGTTAGGTAGTACAGCACGTTTGGGTCCTTGTGAGTTCCGCCGTACATACGCTCGATACCGCTTCGGATGATGTGACCAATTTCGTAGCCGTATGCAGGGTCGTAACTGATTACACCAGTGTTGGTTGCAGCAAGAATCGGAGAGTGTCCATCAGCATGCTGTAAACCTTCACCGGTAAGAGTTGTGCGACCTGCGGTTGCACCAATCATGAATCCGCGTGAAAGCTGATCGGTTGCTGCCCAGATGGCGTCAGCAGTGCGCTGGAATCCGAACATCGAATAGAACACGTAGAAAGGAATCATTGGCTGACCCTGTGTTGCATAAGAAGTTCCCGCAGCAGTTAGTGCAGCAATCGATCCAGCCTCGTTGATTCCGGTGTGAACAATTTGACCAGCCGGTGACTCTTTGTAAGACAAAAGTAGTTCACGGTCTACTGAGATGTAGTGCTGACCATTCGGGTTGTAAATCTTTGCAGTTGGGAAGAACGCATCCATACCGAAGGTTCGAGCTTCGTCAGGAATGATCGGAACAATTCGGTCACCGAACTCTGGTGTGCGCAGAAGGTCCTTCATCAAACGGACGAAAGCCATAGTGGTTGCTACTTCTTGAGTTCCCGAGCCACCCTTGGCAACTTTGTAAACATCTTCGGTTGGAAGTTTGAAGTCAACATACTTGCTGCGACGCTCTGGTAAGTAACCGCCAAGCTCGCGTCGACGTTCGTGCATGTACTGAATTTCCGGGGCATCCTGACCAGGGTGGAAGTAAGGAGGCTGGTAAGGATTCTCTTCCAACTGTGAATCCGAAATCGGAATGTGGAGTTCATCACGGAAACTCTTGAGATTATCGAGAGTCAATTTCTTCATCTGGTGAGTTGCGTTGCGTCCCTCGAATGACTTACCAAGAGTGAAGCCCTTGATGGTCTTAGCGAGGATCACAGTTGGCTGACCCTTGTGCTCCACGGCAGCTTTGTAGGCCGCGTAAACCTTGCGGTAGTCGTGACCACCGCGCTTTAGGCCCCAGATCTCATCATCAGAAAGGTTCTCAACTAACTTCAGAGTGCGTGGGTCGCGACCAAAGAAGTTCTCGCGCACAAATGCACCATTCTCGGTCTTGTAGGTCTGGTAGTCACCATCTGGAGTCTTGTTCATCAGGTCAACAAGAGCACCCTCGTGGTCTTGCTCAAGTAGTGAATCCCACTCGCGACCCCACACCACCTTGATTACGTTCCAACCGGCACCGCGGAAGAAGCTCTCAAGTTCCTGAATAATCTTTCCGTTTCCACGTACTGGACCATCGAGACGCTGAAGGTTGCAGTTAACTACGAAAGTTAGATTGTCGAGCTTGTCGTTTGCCGCGAGTTGCAAAGCACCTCGTGATTCAACTTCATCCAGCTCACCATCGCCAAGGAATGCCCAAACGTGCTGTTCGCTGGTGTCTTTAAATCCACGACCGGTGAGATAGCGGTTGAACTGCGCTTGGTAAATCGCGTTGATTGGGCCGATACCCATTGACACGGTTGGGAACTGCCAGAAGTCGGGCATCAAACGTGGGTGTGGGTATGAAGACAGTCCGCCACCAGCGTGTGACTTTTCTTGACGGAAACCATCAAGTTGATCTGCACTCAATCGGCCTTCAAGGAAAGCGCGTGCGTATGGACCAGGCGACGCGTGACCCTGAATGAAAATCTGATCGCCACCAGAAGCGTGGTCTTGACCTTTGAAGAAGTGGTTGAAACCAACTTCGTAAAGTGACGCTGATGAAGCAAAAGTTGAAATGTGTCCACCGACACCAATACCAGGACGCTGTGCTCGGTGCACAAGCATCGCTGCATTCCATCGCATCCATGAGCGATATGTGCGTTCGATTTTTTCATCGCCAGGGAAAGCAGGTTCGCTTTCGGTAGGAATGGTGTTGATGTAGTCAGTGGTTGGAACAATCGGAACGTTTAACTGCAGTTCGTGTGAGCGTCGAAGCAGATTCAACATGATCTCGCGAGCGCGACCACGGCCATGAACTCGACTAACCGCGTCTAGCGATTCGAGCCATTCTCGGGTCTCTTCAGGGTCTAGGTCTGGGGTGTTGACCGCGTAAGCGTCCTGGTTGTTAACTGACAAGAACATCCTCTTTCGTGGGGGATGGAAGTACTTGGCTCGGGTTTTGAGCCAAGAGCAAGTTTATTCTTAGATTGACGGGAAGATTTCCCAGCTGGCCTAGGTTCACCAATTATTGGTATCTGAAAGCCCCTAGCCCTGAAAGGCACACCAAATGACGCTAATTATCGGAGACGAGGCACCTGACTTTTCGCTAATCAACCAATACGGCGAGACCGTCACCCTGAGTGACTTCCGCGGTAAAAAGCCTGTGGTCATAGTTTTCTATCCACTATCGTTCTCAGGTATTTGTACCGGCGAACTGTGCGAGCTTCGAGACAACTTCGCTCGTTTTGAGCGAGACAACGTTGAACTTCTAGCAATTTCAGTGGACAGCAAGTTCGTTCAGAAGCAGTTTGCTGATCACGAAGGCTATAAATTCTCCGTTTTGGCCGACTTCTGGCCACATGGTGGGGTTGCGAAGGCCTACGGCGTCTTCCTGGAAGAAGCCGGCGTTTCAAACCGAGGCACATTTGTGGTGGATAAAGATGGCAAGTTGGCTGCCAAGTTCATCACCGCTCCTGGTCAGGCACGATCCCTAGATGAATACGAAAAGGCACTAGCCTCTCTTTAAATTGGCAAGCGCCGGACTTATGCATTAGGCTGGCTTCTTGTTGGGCCTTTAGCTCAGTTGGTAGAGCGCCACGCTTACACCGTGGATGTCATCGGTTCGAGCCCGGTAGGGCCCACAAATACCCCTCGGGGAACATTGATGCCGCGTCAGAAATGGCGCGGCATTAGTATTTTCGGTATGACTAACCCATTCGAGCCGCCTAAAAAGCAGGCCTTTGACGATGCCGAATTGGCGTTAGCCATTGAAGAAGCCGG
>JBFYJA010000055.1:0-5873 GCA_041311675.1 Micrococcales bacterium
TCTCTGACTTCATCGACCCAACCGATCGCACTATTTCATTCCTACTTGGAGATGGAGCAGGAGCTGCCATCGTTGGTCCAAGTGATTTTGCGGGAATTAGTCCTACCGTTTGGGGTAGCGATGGCTCACACTGGGATGCAGTTGGAATGACTGCCTCACTTATCGAACTTCGCGACGGTGAAGCAGGCTGGCCGACACTTGTCCAGGACGGAGCTACCGTCTTCAAATGGGCTGTTTGGGAAATGGTAAAAGTAGCCCGCAAAGCACTTGAGGTTGCCGGAGTAAAACCTGAAGAACTAACCGCTCTGGTAACTCACCAGGCCAACATCCGAATTATCGATGAGTTGGTCAAACAGCTGGAGCTTCCTGAATCTGTTGTGGTGGCACGAGACATCATTTACACCGGTAATACCTCGGCTGCCAGTATCCCGCTTGCCATGGATGCCCTTCTAACCTCAGGAGAGGTCAAATCGGGTGGTTTGGCCCTCGAGATCGGCTTCGGTGCTGGACTTGCCTTCGCGGCGCAAGTGGTCGTTCTGCCCTAAAATTATTCATAGAAACCCAAATCAAGGAGAAACCGTAATGGCACTATCACAGGCAGAAGTACTAGCTGGTCTAGCAGAAATCGTTAACGAAGAGACCGGTATCGACACCAGCTCAGTTCAGCTTGACAAGTCATTTGTTGACGACCTAGACATCGACTCAATCTCAATGTTGACCATCGTCATGAACGCTGAGGGCAAGTTCGGCGTAACCATCCCTGAAGATGAAGTTGCAAACCTAAAAACCGTAGGCGACGCAGTCAGCTTCATTACCAACGCTCAGTAAGGTTTAAAAACTTTGTCTCACAAGATAGTCGTTACCGGGATTGGGGCTACTACCCCACTCGGTGGCGATGTCCAGTCAACTTGGCGAGCACTACTCGCCGGTGAGTCTGGTATCAGCACACTTGAACAACCTTGGGTTGAGCAGTACCAAATTCCGGTTACCTTCGCTGGCCAAGCAAAGGTCAAGGCAAAGGAGGTACTGAGTGTTCCAGAGACAAAGCGACTTGATCCTTCAAGTCAATTCGCGCTGATAGCGGGACGCGAAGCGTGGGCGGACGCAGGTTCGCCTGATGTTCAACCTGAGCGCTTAGCAGTTGAGTTTGCTACCGGCATCGGTGGAGTTTGGACTCTGCTAGATGCATTCGACACTCTCAAGGAACACGGTCCTCGTCGCGTACTTCCAATGACCGTTCCAATGCTTATGCCGAATGGCCCAGCAGCGGCAATCGGAATGGATATAGCCGCTCGTGGTGGAGTTCGCACAGCAGTTTCTGCTTGTGCATCCAGCACCGAGGCAATCGCTAACGCAATCACCCGCTTGCAGTCCGGCGAAATTGATGTCGTGGTTGCCGGTGGCGCTGAAGCAGCTATCCACCCAATGCCAATCGCTGCATTCGCATCTATGCATGCACTTTCTCGAAAGAATGACAACCCTGCAGCAGCATCGCGACCTTACGACGTTGCCCGTGACGGCTTCGTCATGGGTGAAGGCGCTGGGGCTTTGGTCCTTGAAACTGAGGCTCACGCAAAAGCCCGTGGTGCAAAGATTTACGCAGAGCTAGTTGGCGGAGCAGTCACGAGTGACGCTCACCACATCACCGCGCCAGACCCTGAAGGGGCAGGAGCAGCTCGTGCCGTTATTGCAGCGCTTAAGCAGGCAGACGCAAAACCTGAAGAAGTAGTTCACATCAATGCCCATGCGACTTCTACCCCGGTTGGCGACATCGCCGAATATGTAGCCCTGAAGCGCGTTTTTGGTGATCACCTGAACAACATTGTTTTCTCGGCAACCAAGTCGAGTACCGGCCACCTACTCGGCGGCGCTGGTGCTATCGAAGCGATTTTCACAGTGCTTGCACTTCACGAACGTGTGGCCCCACCAACCATCAATTTGGATAATCAGGATCCTGAAATTCCGCTTGATGTTGCAACATCACCGCGCAAACTCCCTGACGGACCTCTGCTTGCCATTTCAAACTCTTTTGGATTTGGTGGACACAACGCAGTTATCGCCTTCCGCAGCTACAACTAGTTGGCCACAGAACTCAACCAAATTACCGGGGCATTTTCGCCATTTATTCTGAATGCATCAAGTTCGTCGTCCCATGGCTGTCCAATCAGAACACGCATTTGACGCTGCAGTTCGATTGCATTCACCCCTGAACGCTCCAACACATTCTTCAATCGAAATTCGTTGACCAGAATGTTTCCGGCATCGTCGGTATCGCTATGAAATAGCCCAAGATCTGGCGTGTAGGACCAACGATGATCTTGCTGGGTGACTTCAAAACGAAGTGTTTTCCAACCCATAAGCTCGGCAGCGAGTTCAGCGCCGTGTTGGTCCTTGCCCTGCCAGTGAAATTCAGCTCGGAATTGATCCTGGTCAATGGGTAGCCAACGCATGGGAATCGGCTGCCCAAAAACGCGACCGATTGTCCACTCAAGATGTGGCAGTAGAGCCCTGTGAGCACTATGG
Source organism: Micrococcales bacterium (assembly GCA_041311675.1). GTDB lineage: Bacteria > Actinomycetota > Actinomycetes > Actinomycetales > Microbacteriaceae > Rhodoluna. Next base: position 2,524 of record JBFYJA010000055.1, read on the forward strand.
ATGAAACCCATGCCCTGAGCAGAAATACCGTTCATTTCGCCTCCAAAGCCTAGGTACGTCTTCCCCAACGACCTGTGCCTTATCCGGACGAGGTGACCAGATTACGCCCCTTAGAGTCGATATGTCAAAGCGTTAAGCCTTAATGATTTCTCGAGAGACAGTGAATCGGTCAATAATCTCTGGAATTGGATCAACGCCGATACCAGGGCCGGTCGGGACTTTGATGTGGCCGTTTTCAAGTACAAATGGTGTGGTCAAGTCGGTTTCGAAGTACCTCGAAGACGCCGAGGTATCCCCCGGAAGTGTGAATCCGGGCATTGCTGCCAGAGCCAAATTGGCTGCCCTGCCAATGCCGGTCTCCAACATTCCGCCACACCAAACCGGAATGTCATTAGCTACTGCGACATCATGAATCTTTTTAGATTCGATATAACCACCCACGCGAGATGGCTTGATGTTGATAATTTCAACCGCACCAATTTCAATAGCATCTCTGGCACCATCTGCCGAAAGAATCGACTCATCTAGGCATACCGGGGTTTGGATGTAATCCGCAAGTTTTTTGTGCCCAAGGACATCCTCTTCATCAAGCGGCTGTTCGATAAGGAGTAAATCAAATTCATCCAGTCGCTTTAGTAGATCGAAATCTTTGCGAGTGTAGGCGGTGTTGGCATCTACTTGCAAAGGAATCTCATCGCCAAATTCTTTACGCACAGCTTTTACTGCCTCGTAATCCCAACCCGGTTCAATTTTCAGCTTGATTCGAACGTAACCCTGCTTTAGGTAGTCCTCGACGAATCCGAGCAGTTCAGGAATCGAATCCATAATGCCTACTGATACTCCTGACGGAACAGAGGATTTGGTAGCACCAAGGTAACTTGCAAATGAAACGTTTTGCGCACGAAGTTGTGCATCCAGAATTGCCGTTTCAAGAGCATGCTTGGCCATTCGATGACCCTTCATCCAATGCAGAGTTGGAGCGACAGCCTCGGCACTTAGATCATTTCCTAGGGCGAATAAGTCAGGAAGAATGAATTCCTTCATCACAGCCATTGCACCGGTGTGGTACTCGCTTGAATAATCCGGACGCTCATTGGCTCCACACTCTGCCCAGCCCTCCCCTTGATCGGTAATAACATGGGCCCAGACCACCTGATGCAAATCAACTGAGCTAAATGAGGTGCGGAAGGCTGACTTCAGCGGCACATTCAAGCGGATTAGTTCAACAGCTTCTAGTTTCATGATTCTTCTTTACTTGGAAATGATTAGTGCTTTTCGATCTGCAGTCATCGCAGATATTGTTGCCCCTTGGGCGAAATATGCAGCAAGCTCTGCTCGAACCCTGTGGCGCCAAGCCGTGGCTTCTTGAATATTGGTCTTACGCAGCGTTTCGATATCTTCAGGTAATTCAACCTGAGCTACTTCAGCCCCTGCATTTGAATCTCTTTCGGCAAGTGACCACCAGGCAAATAGTCGGTCGGATTCTTCGCCAGCGTTAATTGAATCGGTCATGGAGCCGTAAAAATTCGGCAGATATTCAATCGCCTTAGCGCCAAGTTTCCCAAAATTGAAATAGCAATTTCTGCGAACCAATGGGTCGAATGTCCAGGTAATGGCGGCTAGGCCCTGATCAATCGCCCAGTGCTTTTGGTGTTGCTTGAGTTCGAAACCGGCCCCAGCAACTATTGCCGCTGTCACGTGTGAGTGCAGAATGTTCTGGTCTTGATAACTCCCCTGAATACCAAAAGAAGCGCCGACAATTTTGTGACCATCAAAAGCTGCTGCGGCATAAGCATTCACATGCACGCCGGCAATGATTAGGTCGGCCGGGACCACCTCGGGACCATCCGCCCAAATGGATTGCAGGAATGCAGCCATCGCTTCAGCCTCGCCGGCCGTACCTATGGGACGAATTTCCAACATTCTCATAGTCTCGCAGATAAAGAGAAAGGGGGCGCCTAAGCGCCCCCTTGGCCCTTATAAATTACTTGGTGCCGTTTACAGTAGCTTCAGTGACTGCGAAACTGCTTAGGTTCCACTTAGCTAGAAGCTCACCGTAAGTTCCGTCCGCGATCAATGACTGGAGTGCAGCCTGGATTGCGTCACGAAGGCCGGTGTTCTTCTTTAGAACACCAATACCGGTAAGTGCTGACTCGAAGCCAACTGGTGGGTCATTAGGGTTCACGATTTCGAAGTACTTACCAGCACCTGCGGTCTGAGCAGTGTAAGCCGCTACTTGACCATCGTTTACTCCAGCAACTGCCTTACCAGCGCGGATAGCGTTCTGTGCGTCGCCGTCAGTTGGGAACTCTAGAACTTCGATGTTCGCCTTGCCTGCCTTCTTACAGCTTGGGTTTACAGCGTTCACCAAATCGATCTGTGCGGTTGCAGTCTGGATAGCAACTGGCTTGCCACAAAGGTCTGCAAGTGCCGCGATTCCGGTTGGGTTCCCCTTTGGTACTAGAACTGCGAAACCAGCCTTGAAGTAGTCAACGAAGTCCAAAACCTTCTGGCGCTCTAGGGTGTCATTCATTCCAGACATGATTACATCGTGTGCACCTGACTGAAGTGAAGGAATAATTCCATCCCAATCCTGGTCATCGAATGAAATCTTTACGCCAAGCTTTGCGGCAATTGCCTGAGATAGGTCGTAGTCAAATCCTGTTGGGTTGTCGTTCTCATCGAACAACTCCATAGGAGCGTAAGGGATGTCTGATGCAACACTGAAGCCATCTGCAAACTCTGCAGGTAGCAGTGCTGCCGCAGCTGAGTCAACTGCGATTGCATTACTTGAGGCTTCTGGAGCGGCGTCGGTGCCAGCTACACAGCCAGTTAAAGCGAAAATGCTAGCGGTAGCAAGAATTGCCACGCCAGCGAATTTTGAAATTGCCAAAATAGGTCTCCTTTGGGGTCTATAAAGAGAGCCTAGTTGAAAAAGGGCTATAAAACGCTGCGGATAAAGGCTTGAGTACGAAGATTTTGAGGGTTGTCAATTACCTGCGCAGGGGTCCCGTCTTCAACCACAAGGCCATCGTCCATGAATACCACCCGATCTGCAACCTCTCGGGCAAAACCGATTTCATGAGTAACCACAATCATGGTCATGCCGCTTTCGGCCAACTTCCGCATTACGTCGAGAACATCCCCGACCAACTCTGGATCTAGAGCCGAGGTTGGCTCATCGAAAAGCATGAGCTTTGGCTCCATTGCAAGGGCACGAGCAATCGCTACACGCTGTTGCTGTCCACCCGAAAGTTGCGATGGATAATGCTCCGTTTTATCGCTAAGCCCCACCGACGCCAACAGTTCCTTTGCTCTTGCTGTAGCAGAGACCTTGTCTTGCTTTTTAA
>JBFYJA010000056.1:0-5783 GCA_041311675.1 Micrococcales bacterium
GTGCTGGAGGAGGAGTAACTGGAGCTGCAACCGGGGCAGGAGTTTCAACCGGAGCAGGAGCAGCAGCAGGCGCAGCTGGTGCTGCGGCAGTGCCAGTTCCACTTCCAATGATTGCAAGCACTGCGCCTACCTGAACGGTCTCATCTTCCTGAACCAAGATTTGCTCGATAGTTCCAGCGACAGGTGATGGAATCTCGGTGTCTACCTTGTCGGTTGATACTTCAACCAGAGGTTCGTCGACGGCAACAGTGTCGCCAACCTTTTTCAACCAACGGGTTACAGTGCCTTCGGTAACGCTTTCACCAAGCGCTGGAAGTACTACTGATTCGCTCATATTCTTTTGCTCCTGTTATTAAGCGTGTGCGTGAAGTGGCTTGCCGGCAAGTGCGAGGTGCGCTTCACCGATTGCTTCGTTCATGGTCGGGTGTGCATGGATAAGTGTTGCAACATCCTCAGGGTATGCCTCCCAGTTGACGATGAGTTGTGCTTCGCCGATTTGTTCACCAACACGTGAACCAATCATGTGAACTCCTACAACAGGTCCGTTGTTTTGACGGATCAGCTTGATGAAACCTGCTGTGCCAAGAATTTGACTCTTACCGTTTCCACCAAGGTTGTATTCATAAGTTGAAATATTGTCAGCACCAAATTTCTCTGCTGCCTTTGCTTCGGTTAGACCTACAGATGCGATTTCTGGTTCGCAGTAAGTCACCTTAGGGATGCCATTTTCGTCAATTACTGCTGGGTTAAGTCCAGCGATTTCTTCGGCGATGAAGATACCTTGCTGGAAACCACGGTGGGCTAGTTGCAAGCCTGGAACGATGTCACCGGCTGCGTAAACGCCTGGCACGCTGGTCTGGAGTCGATCGTTTGTTAACACGAATCCACGATCCATGGTGATTCCGTTTTCTTCGTAACCGAGACCTGATGTATTTGGTCCACGACCAACTGCAACTAGAAGAAGTTCAGCTTCAAGCTTCTCGCCACTTTCCAGTGAAACTACAACGCCGTTTTCATGCTGCTCAACACCTGAGAATCGAACACCAGTCTTGAAATCAATGCCGCGTTTACGGAATGCACGCTCGAGAGCTTTGCTAACTGACGCATCTTCATTTGGTACGAGGCTAGGTAGACCTTCGATGATGGTTACCTCTGTGCCGAAAGACTTCCAAATAGATGCGAATTCAACACCAATAACTCCGCCACCAAGAACAATCACTTTGTTCGGGACGAAAGTCATCTGCAATGCGTGTTCAGATGTAATTACACGGCCACCGATTTCGAGGCCTGGAAGCGATCGTGAGTATGAACCAGAAGCAAGAATTACATTGGTGCCTGTGTAAGTGTCCCCGCCAACCTGAATTGTTTTTGGTCCAACAAGCTTTCCCTCACCGTTAATTACGGTTACGTTCTTCGAGTTAACTAGCCCGGTTAGTCCCTTGAACAAGCGATCAACGATTCCGTCGCGGTATGTGTTGACAACGTTCATGTCGATTGAGCCGAACTGAGCCTGAATTCCATAGTGACTCGCGTCCTTGACTACATCAGCGACTTCAGCAGCGTGCAGCAGTGCCTTTGTAGGAATACAACCGCGGTGAAGACATGTGCCACCAAGTTTGTCTTTTTCAATTAGTGCAACAGATTTACCAAGCTGTGCCGAACGAAGTGCCGCGGCATAACCGCCACTTCCGCCACCGAGAATTACGAGATCAAAATTGTGCTCGGCCAAGACAGACTCCCATACAGAAATTAAGCGAACATTCCAACTTTACTACCGAGAAAGGCGGGGTGCCCGCCGGTATTGGGCTACTTAGCGCTCTGTTCGGCAATAGTAATAAGTGTTCTTACGTATGAACCGGATGCGCCTTTTGGTATGTATCCATAGCCAGCACCATCGTTGTCCGCAGGTCCGGCAATGTCCAGATGGGCCCAGTCGATGGTTTGACTCGAGTTCGCAGATTTTTTGCCGATGAATTCACGTAGGAAGATGCCGCCGAATAACATTCCACCTGCAGTGTTGCCCACTTTTGCGTTTTGTAGATCTGCGATATCTGAGTTCATTAGGCTACGAAGTTCATCTGGCATCGGCATGTGCCAGGCAAGTTCTCCGGCAGTCTTGGCAGCTCTTAGTACTTTGTTAACCGCGGATTCGTCGCCCATTAGTCCCGCATATCGTGCACCCAGAGCAATTCGCTGTGCGCCGGTCAGGGTTGCAACATCGACAATGAGGTCTGGGTAAGCCTCACTTGCTAGTGCGAGACCATCAGCCAGCACAAGTCGCCCCTCAGCATCGGTATTGGTAACTTCAACGGTTTTGCCGTTTCGAACCTTTATTACATCGCCAGGACGGGTAGCCGTTCCCGATGGCATGTTCTCAGCGAGACAGAGGTAGGCGGTGGTGTGCACCTTCACCTTGAGTCTCGCAATCGCAATGATGGCGTTCAATACTGTCGCGGCACCAGTCATGTCATACTTCATGCCCAGCATCGAAGCGGCTGGCTTCAAAGAAAGTCCACCGGTGTCATAGGTGATGCCCTTTCCAACCAGTGCAAGTTTGAATTTTGCTCCCGCAGGTTTGTATTCAATTTTCACCAACCGGGGAGGTCGAACAGATCCTTTACCCACTCCGACTAAGCCGCCGAACCCACCTGAGGCAAGTTTCTTTTCGTCGAGCACTGTCACGGTCAATTTTGCCCCACGGACAAGTTTGTTAACCTCGGAAACAAAGCTCTGCGGATAAAGTTCATTAGCTGGCATTGAAACTAGGTTTCTGGTGTCATGTACCGCTGAGCAAAGAATTTCTACACGTGTCAGCGTGGCCGGCTTTATCTTGAGCTTGGTTAGCAGGATACAGCCCTGCGGTGGCGTCTTTTTTACGCCAGTTTTGTAGGAGTCAAAACTGTAGTGTCCGATGGCGTAACCCTCGAGCAGAGCTTGTGCCTCATCCTCATTCTTTACAGAGATGTCAAGTAATACCTGTCGAAAATCTCCGAGCAAGCGTCCGACAGTGCCGCCAATATGACGAATGGCATCCAGGTTCCCATTTTCGAAGCCGCCTAAAAGCACAATAACTGAACCGTTTGGTCCAGGGACACGGGTTATAGAGTCTGACAAATTCTTAGCACCAAGCTTGCCGAGATCGTGTTCAGCGGTAAGTCCGAGCGAAATATGGTTTTCGACTGCGATTAACTTCGCATTTTTTTCAGTAAGAGCAACTACAACTGCAGTGTCTTTGTTTAGTTTTGGTGCAACAGAGGCAACCTTGATCGAATGCTTGGCCATACCCTCACTCTAAACCCGCTCTTAGAATAAGTAGGTGGTTAATCCAAGCGAGTTATATGAATTGCACGACGATGAATTCGACGTACCTCGAGGTTTACACCTGATTGCTGGTTTGACTGGGTTCACAGATTCAGGTTCCACAATTGCACAACTTGGAAACCACATTTTCGACAAACTCGAATATCGAGTGGTTGCACTTTTTGAGAATGATGAACTTCTCGATTACCGTTCTCGTCGTCCAATCATGTTTTTTGAAAAAGATCACATCTCCTCCTACGAGCCGCAAGTCCTGGCTCTATATTTAGTCACCGATGAGGTTGGGCAGAATTTCCTGTACCTGCACGGTTATGAACCAGATTTTAAGTGGGACGCATTTGTCGATGCGGTTTTAGAAATTGTCGATATTTTTGAGGTTCTCGATTTCACTTGGGTGCATTCAATACCATTCCCGATTCCGCACACGCGACCAATTAGCGTTACGGTTTCAGGCAACCGCAAAGATCTAATTGATGCGGTTTCGGAATGGAAGCCACAGACACAAGTGCCTGGCAATGTATTGCATCTGCTTGAATTCCGATTCACTCAGGAAGACATCCCATCTGCAGGTTTTGTGATGCTAGTTCCGCACTATCTCAGTGACGTCGATTATCCGCAGGCAGCTGTTGCAGCATTCGAACGAATCACCGCTGCGACAGGATTAGTATTCCCAACTGACTCTTTACGCGAAGCAGGCATCAAATTCACACAGGAAATTACCAAGAACATCGCGGAGAATCCTGAATTGGCCAAGATGGTTTCCACGCTGGAAACTGGCTACATGAGCGATCAGTCGGGTACTTTCAGTCCCAAGTTGTCATCGCCGGAACGAGCGGTTCCAAGTGCAGACGAGATTGCGGCTGAATTGGAAGACTACCTAAGCCTCAAGCGTAAACAAACTAACGAAGACACTTCGGATTGAGTTTTAGTCGCTCAGCGGCAGTAATGGCCGCAACAACATCTGCATACACAATATCGGTTTTCACCAGAAGCTCGCTAGCCGTGGCAGCATTGCCAGCCTCCGAGCAGTTTCATACCACTGCCTCGGCCCTTGGCGCCTTGGTTGTTTTTCAAGTTATGGTCTATGCACTCATGCAGATTCCTGTCGGCATTTTGCTAGATCGATTCGGCCCGCGAATTCTCTTAGTTATTGGGGCCCTATTCATGACAGTTGGTCAAGTAATCGTTGCTCAAGCTGTCGACATCAATGTTGCTTATGTGGGGAGAATGCTCGTTGGAATCGGTGATTCCACAACTTTTGTCTCCATGATTCGTTTGATTCAGGACTGGAATCAACCCGACAGGGCTGGTCGTTTACAGCTCATGATGACGAACTTCGGTCAGTCTGGACAGGTAATCGCCGCAATACCTTTTGCATTCGTTTTAGGTTTTGCGGGTTGGCAAAACGCGTTCAGTGTCGCAGCTGGCATTTCATTGCTGAGTGGGCTAGTTGTTTTCTTGGTCATTCGAAGAGATGCACCAGAGGGTATTAATCATCATGACGGCTTAACTTTCAAGAAATCAATGTCGCAGCTGTTGACAAATCTTAAATTTTCCGGAGCGCGAATGTGTTTTTGGATGATGTTCGTTTCGCAATCATCTGGCACGGTCTTCGCGCTTTTCTGGGGTGTCCCGTTTTTAATTAAGGGTCAGGGGCAATCTTCCGCTTTTGCTTCAACTATGTTGCTCGTGCAATTTGCAATTGGTCTTTCAGTTGGATGGTTACTTGGCCGAGTGATCATCACTCGCAAGCAGCTTCGAATACCTATTTTTCTCACAGTTGGTTTACTGCAAATTACTTCGTGGCTGATACTCGCCGCACAGAATCAACAAGCTCCAACTTGGTTGATCTATATCGTTATCGCGAGTATCTCTATTGGTGCTCCTGCGTCAATGATCGCCATGGATATCTCAAGAACCATAATTCCGGCAGAACGCAGGGGTTCCGGGAATGGCTTTATAAACGTGGGTGGCCATGCGGCAACATTCGTGATGATGGCATTTGCTGGTTGGACCTTGGACTTTGTTCAGGTTTTATCCGGGTCGAAAAACCCATTTACTTTCACCGGATTCCGCTGGGCAATGGCTACACAGGTGATTGTGCTGGTCTTTGGCCTGGTCATGTTTGCCGTTGAATACCGCAAGACCTTACGGGTCACCGACATTTAGGGAATAAATCGGCACTGCCGTGTGTTTCACTCCATGCAGTTAGTGCGTTGATTCGCAGTTTTTAGGCGCATAGTGGCATAATTGTCGAGAAGACCCAGTCAATCCGAAAGGACTTGACATGGGTCCAAGTTATGCCCGTTTCACCCCAAACCGGAGGTTTTCGATGGCTAAAGCAACTGATAGCGGCAAGAAGCGCGCCTTCTTTGGCGGATTGTTGTCTGGCTCGAAACCAAAGGGTTCTACCTCTGAAAGTAAGAACATCAGTACTCCAGCGAAGAAGACAGCCTCAACCAAAC
>JBFYJA010000057.1:0-5753 GCA_041311675.1 Micrococcales bacterium
ATGCGCCCGTGACGATGCGTTCCAAACCCTTTTCAAAGTTCTCTAGAAAACCCAAGAAGCACCGCCTTTCGAAACAGTTTAACCGCCATCTCTAAGAAAACCTCGCCCCCAAGCCTCAAGCCAAAAACCCCGAAACTCCAAGTTGCCTGAGAGGTTCATTGAAGAACCCTGTTTCCCAGCCTTTTTCCCAGACGGTTTCTTTACTTTGAACCTGTCCCCAACGAAAGGATCCACCAAATGGATAAGAAACTAAGCACCAAGATTGCAGCAGCCGGAGTTGGCATCGCAGCCCTAGCCGGTATCGCTATCGCTAGCCCATCAATTGCGGCTACCGACACCACCACTGGATCAACCAGCTCAACCACCGCTCCAACCTTTGGAATGGGCGATGGCGACCACGATGGCATGGGCAAGGGTCACGGCATGAAGGGTGGGCCTCGAGGCGCCATGACTAGCCAGACCGTAACCGTAAACGTGCCTACCGACGGCACCTACATGCTGGTAATCACCGAGGCAGCTCCGACCCTTCCTGTTGGCGCAACCCCTCCGACCGACGCTAATGGCAAGGCACTTCCAGCTCCTAAGGCACACAGCCAAGCCATTGCCCTTACCGGCACTGGTACTCAGACCGTAACCATCCCTGGTCTACACACCGGCAAGTTCACTGCTCAGCTGGTCAAGGTCTCTGGAACCGCTGTAAACGGTGAAGTTGGCACTGATGGGAAGTTAATTGCCCCGATCACTGTTGGCTAATTTGTAAGTTCCCTTACTTCTCCTTTGAATGCGAAAAGGACCCCAGAAATGGGGTCCTTTTTTGCTTCCGAACCCAGACCCCCAATCGGGCTAGAACCCGCATAAATACTGGAAACTACAAGCGTGTAATTTGTCAAAAAATGACCCATTTCGGGGGTAGAATTTGAGGGTTAGCAACCCCGAATATCAGACGCTCAAGGAGTGCATTTCAGTGGGCCTAATCCAGTAAAAGGAGCACCAGATGAACGCCCCCGACAACACCTACGACGCCGGAAATATCCAGGTTCTAGAAGGCCTCGAAGCCGTCCGCAAGCGTCCGGGTATGTACATTGGCTCCACTGGTCCCCGTGGTCTACACCACCTGGTTTACGAAATCGTAGATAACTGTGTCGATGAGGCGCTCGCGGGTTACTGCGACACCATCGATGTCACCATCACTAAAGAAGGCTGGATCCGTGTTGCCGACAACGGCCGAGGAATTCCGGTAGCAGTTCACCCAACCGAGGGCAAGAGCACACTCGAAGTTGTACTTACCGTTTTGCACGCCGGAGGAAAATTCGGTGGCGGCGGATATGCAGTCTCCGGTGGACTTCACGGTGTTGGTGCATCGGTAGTGAATGCTCTCTCTACTGAACTTCGCGCAGTTGTTGCGCGTGATGGTCACCTCTGGACTCAACAGTTCAAGATGGGTGTGCCAACCGCAGATGTTAAGCAGGGTCCAAAGTCAGACACCACCGGAACCGTAATCGAGTTCCTGGCTAACCCAGATATTTTTGAAACCGTTGAGTACGACTACGAAACTTTGCGTCAGCGTTTCCAGCAAATGTGTTTCCTTAACAAGGGATTGCAGATCAGCTTGCTTGATGAGCGTTCTGGACGCGAAGACACCTACCTTTATGAAAAAGGTTTAGCCGACTACGTTGAGTACCTTAACTCAACCAAGAAGACCGAAGTGGTTAACCCAGAGATCATCGGTTTTGAATCTGAAACCAAAGAGAAAAACCTGAGCGTTGAAATTGCGATGCAGTGGACCACCAGCTACAACGAGTCGGTGCACACTTATGCAAACACCATCAACACTCACGAAGGTGGAACTCACGAAGAAGGTTTCCGTGCTGCGCTAACGTCACTTCTTAACAAGTACGCACGTCAAACAAACTTGCTAAAAGAAAAAGACGAAAACTTAACCGGTGATGACTGCCGCGAAGGATTGACTGCGGTTATCTCAGTGAAAATTGCTGAGCCACAATTTGAGGGTCAGACCAAAACCAAACTTGGTAACACTGAAGTAAAAGCATTCGTGCAAAAAGTTGTTAACGAACAACTGGGTGACTGGCTGGAGCGCAATCCAAACATCGCCAAAGACATCGTGCGCAAGGCAATCCAGGCAGCGTCTGCTCGTCAGGCAGCCCGCAAAGCCCGCGAGGCCACTCGCCGCAAGGGATTGCTCGAGTCTGGCGGTATGCCTGGCAAGCTCCGCGACTGCTCATCACGCGATCCAAAGAAGTCAGAAATTTATATCGTTGAGGGTGACTCAGCTGGTGGTTCTGCAATGCGCGGCCGCGATCCAGAAACTCAAGCGATTCTTCCACTGCGAGGAAAAATTCTTAACGTCGAACGCGCGCGACTTGATCGCATGTTGGCAAACACCGAAGTGCAAGCACTCATCACCGCATTCGGTACCGGCATCGGTGAAGAATTTGATATCGAAAAAGCTCGCTATCACAAATGTGTTTTGATGGCAGATGCCGATGTTGATGGTCAGCACATTCGCACATTGCTTTTGACTTTCTTGTACCGTCACATGCGTCCACTGATCGATCACGGTTTTGTTTATCTTGCGCAACCACCGTTGTTCCGAATCAAGTGGTCTAACTCTCCGCACCAATATGTTTTCAGCGATGAAGAACGCGACAGCGAATTGGCAAAGGGACAAGCTGCCGGAAAAAAGATTCCAAAGGAAAACGCAATTCAGCGTTACAAGGGTCTTGGTGAAATGGACTACGACGAACTTTGGGACACCACCATGGATCCAGCGAAGCGCACTTTGCTTCAGGTGACTCTCGATGACGCAGCGCGTGCTGACGCAATCTTCAGCACACTGATGGGTGACGACGTAGAAGCACGCCGTACCTTCATTCAGCAAAACGCAAAAGACGTTCGCTTCCTCGACATTTAAGGATTACGAAAATGGCAGACGAAGAAGTAACCACAACTCACGACAACATTGAGCAGGTCGACCTCCAGGTCGAAATGCAACGCAGCTACCTCGACTACGCGATGAGCGTTATCGTCGGGCGAGCTCTTCCAGATGTACGCGACGGACTCAAGCCAGTACACCGACGTGTGATCTACGCGATGTACGACGGCGGCTACCGCCCAGACAAGCAGTTCAGCAAGTGCTCACGCGTGGTCGGCGATGTCATGGGTCAGTTCCACCCTCACGGCGACACTGCGATCTACGACACCCTCGTTCGCTTGGTTCAGGACTGGAACCTGCGCTACCCGCTAGTTAGCGGTCAGGGCAACTTCGGTTCACCGGGTAACGACCCAGCCGCTGCCCCGCGTTACACAGAGTGCCGCATGGCCAACCTGGCCATGGAGATGGTCCGCGACATCGACGAAGAAACCGTCGACTTCCAGGACAACTACGACGGTCGCACCCAAGAACCAACCATCCTGCCTAGCCGCATCCCGAACCTACTTATCAACGGCTCGATTGGTATCGCCGTTGGTATGGCCACCAACATCCCGCCGCACAACCTTAAAGAGGTAGCCGCCGGAGCTCAGTGGTACCTCAAGAACCCTGAAGCCAGCAACGAGCAACTGCTCGAAGAGCTACTCAAGCACATCAAGGGACCAGACTTCCCAACCGGAGCCGAAATCCTCGGACGCTCAGGCATCGAAGCTGCTTACCGCACCGGTCGCGGTTCGATCATCATGCGAGCCATCGTCAACGTTGAAGAAATTCACAACCGCACCTGCTTGGTAGTCACCGAACTTCCGTATCAGGTCAACCCAGACAACCTCGCGGAGAAGATCGCCGAGCTAGTCAAATTACAAAAACTAACCGGCATCGCCGACATTCGCGATGAAACTTCTGGTCGCACCGGTCAGCGCCTAGTCATCGTTTTAAAGAAGGATGCAGTTGCCAAGGTTGTTTTGAACAACCTCTACAAGCTCACACCACTGCAAGAGAACTTCTCAGCGAACATGCTTGCATTGGTTGACGGTGTACCTCGCACACTTTCACTAGATGGCTTCATCAAAGAGTGGGTCAACCACCAGGTTGAAGTTATTGTTCGACGCACTCAGTACCGCCTTAAGAAAGCCGAAGAGCGTGCACACATTTTGCGCGGTTACCTCAAGGCACTCGACGCACTCGACGAAGTAATCGCACTCATCCGTAAGTCGGCAACAGTCGACGATGCACGTGATGGCTTGATCAAGCTTCTAAAGATTGACGAACTACAAGCTCGCGCAATTTTGAACATGCAGCTTCGTCAGCTTGCTGCACTTGAGCGTCAGAAGATAATCGATGAAGCTGCGGAACTCGAAAAACTAATTCTCGAGTACCAGGCGATCCTTGCTGACCCAATCAAGCAGCGCGCGATTGTCAGCGAAGAATTACAAGAAATCACCGACAAGCACGGCGACGACCGACGCACCCAAATCGTTGCTGGTCTCGACGGCGACGTAACAAAAGAAGACCTAATTCCTGAAGAGGAAATGGTTATCTCACTTACTCGCGGCGGTTACATCAAGCGCACCAAGAGCGACAACTATCGCTCACAACCCCGCGGTGGCAAGGGAGTAAAGGGTGCGAGCCTACGCGCAGACGACGTAGTTGAACACTTCTTTGTAACCACCACTCACCACTGGTTGTTGTTCTTCACCAACAAGGGCCGCGTCTACCGAGCCAAGGCACACGAGGTGCTTGAGGCCGGTCGCGACACCAAGGGTCAGCACGTAGCTAACTTGCTAGCAATGCAGCCTGACGAAAAGGTCGCATCGGTACTAGACATCAAGGATTACAACCAGGCTCCTTACCTACTTCTTGCAACCAAGAAGGGTCTGGTTAAGAAAACCGAACTTACTCAGTACGACACTCCTCGCACCGGTGGCATCATCGCCATCAAGTTGAAGGAAGACGACGAAGTAGTTGCTGCACTTCTCACAAAAGAATCAGACGATCTTCTACTCGTAAGTCACAAGGGAATGTCAATCCGATTCAGCGCAAGCAACGAATCACTTCGTGCAATGGGTCGAGACACTTCTGGAAACATGGGTATGAGTTTCCGCAAGGGAGACGAACTACTCAGCGCAAGTGTGATCAACGATGTTGAAGACGCATACGTTTTCGTAGTCACCGAAGGTGGATACGCCAAGCGCACCGACGTAAGCCAATACCGCGCACAAAACCGTGGCGGTCTAGGCATCAAGGTTGCCAAGCTCGAAGAAAAGCGCGGAGACCTAGTTGGCGCACTCATCGTTGCCGAAGAAGACGAAGTTCTTGTAGTTCTTGAGAGCGGTAGAGTTGTGCGCAGTGCAGTTAAAGAAGTACCGGCAAAGGGCCGCGACACCATGGGAGTTGTCTTCGCACGATTCGAAGATAACGACAGCGTGATCGGACTCGCGAGAAACACAGAACGAAACCTCGACGAACAAAATGAACTAGAAGAAGGAACCACCAATGAGTAACTTCATCAGCAAAGTCACCAAGCGAAACCTGACTCCGCTTAAGCAGGTAAAGCTCAAGCTGGTTCACATCGACTTCTGGTCTGCAACCAAAGCTGGCTTCCTAGTAAGCCTCGCCATCGGCATCGCGACCATCGTTGGCTTCGCATTCGTTTGGCTAGTGCTCAGCACCACCGGGCTATTCAGCCAGTTGAACTCACTGATCAACTCAGCCGGATCAACCGGAGCAGACGTAGGCTCAGCGCTATCGCTGCCTCGTATGTTGTCATTCGCTGGCACTCTAGCCATCGTCGATGTTGTCC
>JBFYJA010000005.1:0-15570 GCA_041311675.1 Micrococcales bacterium
CTGGTTGTTGATGATGATGTTGATGGTTCCGCCGACTTTGTATCCGCGAAGCTGTGACATGTTCAGAACTTCAGGAACAACACCCTGACCAGAGAATGCAGCATCACCGTGAATCAAAACTGGAAGTACAGGGAACACGTTGTCATTGATGGTGTCGAGTGCATCGATCTTGGCGCGAACGATACCTTCGAGAACTGGGTTCACGGTTTCAAGGTGTGAAGGGTTTGCCGCGAGTGAAACTCGAACCTGCTTACCTTCGAGGTTTGTGAAGGTGCCTTCGGTGCCGAGGTGGTACTTCACGTCTCCAGACCCCTGAACGGTAGAGGTATCGGTGTTACCTTCGAACTCCTTGAATACCTGCCCGTAGGTCTTGCCGGCAACGTTGGTAAGAACGTTTAGGCGACCGCGGTGTGCCATACCGATTGCAACTTCTTGCAATCCTTCGTTGGCTGCCTGCTGCAAGATTTCGTCAAGCGCAGTGATGGCTGATTCGCCACCTTCAAGCGAGAATCGCTTTTGTCCAACGAACTTGGTCTGCAAGAAAGTTTCGAAGGCTTCTGCTTCGTTCAACTTCTCCAGGATGCGACCCTGTTCTTCACGAGTTGGCTTTGCATATGGTCGCTCTAGTTTTTCTTGGAACCACTTGCGCTGTGCTGGGTCGTTGATGTGCATGTACTCTACGCCGATGGTGCGGCAGTAGCTGTCACGCAGGATCTTGTAGATGTCGCGGAACGGGGCCTCTGAAACGCCACCGAATCCGCCGGTCTTGAAGCTGCGGTCTAGATCCCAAAGCGATAGGCCGTGGTTCAAGATATCTAGGTCTGGGTGGCTTCGCTGCTTGTATTCAAGCGGGTCGATGTCTGCCATTAGGTGACCACGAACGCGGTAGGCGTTGATAAGTTCTTGGATGCGAGTTTCCTTGTCGCGGTCGTCGCGGCTGTTGCGCTCGAAGTCGCTAACCCATCGAACCGGCTCGTAAGGTATGCGGAGGTCGGCAAATAGTTCGTCGTAGAAGCCGCGCTCACCGATTAGTAGCTCGTGCACCTTCTTCAGGAATTCACCTGAACCTGCACCCTGAATAACGCGGTGGTCGTAAGTAGAGGTGAGGTTGATGACCTTACCAACGCCATGCTTTGCTAGCGCTTGCTCGTTCATGCCCTGGAATTCGGCTGGGTACTCGAGAGCACCGGCACCGATGATCGAGCCAGCGCCCTGCATTAGGCGCGGTACCGAGTGAACGGTTCCGATGCCGCCAGGGTTGGTCAGCGAAATTGTTGAACCGGCAAAGTCGTCCGCAGTCAGCTTGTTGTCGCGTGCCTTCTTTACGAGTGCATCATAAGCAGCAAGGAACTCTGCAAAGTTAAGCTTTTCGGCTTTCTTGATGTTTGGTACTAGAAGTGCGCGAGTCCCATCCGGCTTTGGAATGTCGATTGCCAAACCAAAGTTCACGTGTGCCGGAGTTACTACCGCTGGCTTGCCATCGATCTCTGAGTAGTAAACGTTTTGTGAAGGGAATTCTTTAAGCGCGCGAATGATCGCGAAGGCAATGATGTGAGTGAACGAAACTTTGCCACCGCGAGTGCGAGCCAAGTTTGAATTGATCACAATACGGTTGTCGATCATCAGCTTGGCCGGAACGGTGCGAACCGAGGTTGCGGTTGGAACCTGGATTGATGCATCCATGTTGGCAGCAAGTGCCTTGCCCATGCCCTTGAGGAAGTCGACCTTGTCCTCTTCTGGCGTCGCGTTCTCGTCAACGATGTCGATCGCGGTAGTCATCGGGGCCTGGGCCGGAATTGGTGCAGCTTTTGGCTCAACGCGAGTGGTCTTTGCAATCAAAGGCGCATCCGCTGGTGCCTGAGCAACTGGAGCGGCTGCTGGGGTAGCAGTCGATGCCGGCTGAGTTGCGTGTGACGCGCTGGTCGGTTGGTATTTTTCGAGGATTGGCCACCAAGAGCGGTCTACCGCATCTGGATTTGCCTTCCATTGTGCATACATTTCATCGACTAACCAGTCGTTTGCGCCGAATGTATTGTCGTCTGCCGAAGTACCAGCATTGCCTGACAAAATGACCACCTTATCGTTTGTCGCTACAAATCCGCTCTCCAGCCTACCTGCTCAAAAAGGGCCCACAGTATGCTGAATGGTAATGAGCGACTGGATTCTGCTAGGCCTCGGTGCCCTGCTCACGCTGGGGACTGGAGTGTTTGTCGCAAGCGAGTTCTCGATGATCAATCTCGAGCGCAGTGACCTAGAGGCCAGGGCTTCCAGGGGTGAAAAAGGCCTCGGGGCCACGATTCGGGCACTAAAACGAACCAGTACCCATCTTTCTGGTGCACAGCTCGGCATCACTCTGACCACGATGCTGACCGGATTCCTAGCCGAGCCGGCATTGACATCTTTACTGTCACCTGCCTTCAAAGGCTTCAGCTTTGCCATTGGCATGATTCTGGCCACCCTGTTCAGCACGCTGATTGGTGAATTGGTTCCAAAAAAGCTGGCTCTAAGCATCCCGCTGCAGGTTTCAAAATTTGTGGTGAATTTTCAACTCGGATTCACCTGGCTGTTTGGCTGGATGATCTTCCTGCTCAACAAAGTTGGCAACGGAGTAGTCCGAGCCTTTGGAATTGAGCCAAAAGAAGAACTTTCTTCTACTCGAACCGCAGAAGAACTTTCTTCACTAATCCGTCGTTCTGCAACCGTAGGTGCCCTCGATGCGCAAACTGCGACATTGCTCACCAAAACACTTGCGCTTTCTCAGTTGACTGCAGCTGACATTATGACTCCGCGACCACGTACTGCGATTATTTCGCAAGAGCAAAGCATTGCCGAGTTGGTCGCACTTTCGATCAAAACCGGTTACTCACGTTTTCCAGTGGTTGAAGGTTCAAGCGATGATGTCATCGGCGTTGCTCACATAAAGCAAGCGGCGTCTGTTCCACGCGAAAAACGAGACAGCGTGCCTGTGACTGCAATCATGGTGAACGCAGTGCGTGTGCCGGAAACTATGCGGTTAGAAACGCTCATGGTCGATCTCCGCGCCAAAGGATTGCAGATGGCAATCGTGGTTGACGAATACGGTGGCACTGCAGGTGTTGCTACTCTCGAAGATTTAATTGAAGAACTAGTTGGCGAGCTCGGTGACGAACACGATCGCGCAAAGCCAGGTGTAACTCGTGGTGCTAACTCGACAATTTTGTTCCCTGGTATGGTGCGTCCGGATGAACTTCGCGAGATGGCAATCAAGATTCCGGAACATGGTTCATACGAAACTGTCGGTGGGTACATCATGGCAAAGCTCGGAAGAATTCCAGAGGCTGGAGATCTTGTTTCAATCGATGGTGGCGAACTGAAAGTTGAACGAATGGATGGTCGCCGAGTAGATCGTGTCCGATTTATCCCTGAGGCAATGTTGGCCGGTGATACTGATGACTAGCGCTTGGTCGGGAATCGGCTGGTTTGCCTTGTTATTGCTGGGCAACGGCTTCTTTGTCGGTGCTGAGTTCGCCCTGATCTCCGCTCGTAGAGCGCAGATTGAGCCCCGTGCTGAAGCTGGCAGTGGTCCGGCTCGCATCACCATCAAGGCTATGGAGAACGTCTCCCTGATGCTGGCGGCTTGTCAGCTTGGAGTAACTATTTGTTCGCTTTTAATTTTGTTGATTGTGGAGCCAAGCGTGCACGAACTCCTGCATCCACTACTGGTTGGATTCGGTGAAGAGGTAGCCGGTGGCGTTGCGTTTGGCATCACGCTTGCTTTAGTTTCGTTCTTGCATGTTGTGGTTGGCGAAATGGTACCGAAGAATATTTCGTTCTCCATTCCAGAGCGCGCTGCTTTGATTTTGGTTCCGATGCTTTACGGATTTGCGCAAGTGGTACGACCAATCACTTGGTTCTTGAACGCTGCGGCAAACGTAATTGTGAAACTTTTCCGAGTGAAAGTACGCGACGATACCAATTCGGCTTTCACAATTGATCAGGTTGAAGACATTGTCGAGCATTCAACTCGTGAGGGAGTACTTCGGGATGCCAGTGGAACACTGTCCAACACTTTTGAATTTACCGAGAAAAAAGTTCACGACATTGCTGTTAAACCAGACGCTGTTATTTCATTTGATGCCACTGTTACGCCACGAGAAATTGAACAGGCAGTTGCAAAGTATGGTTTCTCAAGATATCCACTTCGCGATGACAATGATGAAATCTACGGATATGTACACCTTAAAGACGTAATCGATCTTCGACTCGATGAAGTTGACTCACCGCTACCGGCTAAGCGAATTCGAAATCTAATTT
The DNA here is from genome assembly GCA_041311675.1 of Micrococcales bacterium. GTDB lineage: Bacteria > Actinomycetota > Actinomycetes > Actinomycetales > Microbacteriaceae > Rhodoluna. The sequence goes on from JBFYJA010000005.1 coordinate 4,294, forward strand.
CCTTGCCAGCAAACATGGAACTCGAAGATGCCTTGGCATCGATGAAGCGTGTCGGTGCGCACATGGCTAAATCATTCGATCGCCGCGGCAAAGTCACCGGCGTGCTTTTCTTGGAGGACATCCTCGAAGAATTAGTTGGCGAAGTTCAAGACGCCACTCAGCGCGACTAAAGCGGGCGCAATTAACTGAATACGCCGCGCTGATATTGGAACGGCAACTCCTGAGTAACGCCTAGCTCATGAGCAGCATGAATAGGCCAGTACGGGTCAAGCAGTGCGACCCTGCCAATGCTGATGACATCGATGCCGTCTTGAAGAATTGCTTCGGCCTGCTTTGCATCCGTGATTGAGCCAACTGCTGATACTGGCTGCGATACCGCGCTTGCCACGTCCATTGCTAGCGGAACCTGGTAGCCAGGGCCGAGCGGAATTTTCACTCCGGTCACCAATCCGCCTGATGAGATGTCGAATAGGTCAACGCCCAATTCTGCACACCAGGCCGAAACGATCTTAGTCTGCTCGAGATCCCACCCGTCTTCGCGATAATCGGTGGCTGAGAATCGGATGAAAAGTGGCATAGTTTCTGGAATTACCTGGCGGATGGACTTAACAATCTCGAGCAGGAATCGAGCGCGGTTTTCCAAATTGCCGCCAAATTCATCGCTTCGTTGGTTTGTAATCGGAGACAGGAATTGGTGAATTAGGTAACCGTGTGCTGCGTGAATTTCGATCGCGTCGAATCCTGCGGCTACTGAACGAGCGGCGGCACGTTGCCAATCTTTGACGAGTTCGCGTACTTCTTCGGTTTCAAGTTTTCTAGGTGCCTCATAGTCGGTGAAGGCCTCATCAGTAGGTGAAACTGTTTGCCAACCGCCATCCTCTATTGAAATTGAATTGACTCCGGAGGTTGCTCGGTGAATCGATGCTTTGCGTCCGGCATGTGCCATTTGAATTGCACTTTTTGCTCCGTGGCTTCGAATCACGTCGGTTACTTTTTTCCAAGCATCGACATGGTTATCGTTCCAGATTCCGGTGTCCCATGGAGAAATGCGACCCTCTGGTGAAATCGCGGTGGCTTCTACGATTATCAGCCCTGCACCGCCAACTGCTCGAGAGCCGTAATGAACCATGTGCCAATCGCTTGGCATTCCGTCTTTTTGCTCACAGGAGTACTGACACATCGGTGCGATGAAAATGCGATTGCGAATTTCTAGATCGCGAATCTTTAGTGAGCTGAAGAGTTTGGTCATTCGTCAATTATCGTTGAGTTGTGATTAGCGACAACCTAAAGAGGTACTTGCGTCAGCCTTCTGCTGCCGATGACAAGTATTCGCGCGGTGTGGTTGGTTTTGCCACCGGTTCTGAAGAGTTTCCAGGGGCTGCGATCTTGGGTGTCACGGCCGCGATGCGAACGGGTGTTGGGATGGTTCGATATGTCGGACCGAGGACGGTTGGCGAATTATTAGTCAAAACTCGCCCCGAAGTAGTGCTTGGTGAAGGTAGGGCTCAGGCTTGGGTGCTGGGTTCGGGCGTGCCAGTTAGTCCAGAGAATCAGGCTTCGCTACAGTCACACTTTGAATTGGCCCAACTATCAGTGGTGGATGCCGGCGCCATCGAAATGCTCGATCTCCAGTCTCGAACTGGATTGTGCGTGCTTACTCCGCACGCCGGTGAACTTGCTCGATTGCTAGGCATTTCTCGAGAAGAAGTTATGGCTAATCCTGAGAACAACGCAACACTCGCAGCGGTAGTCACAGACTGCGTGGTTCTGCTAAAAGGCAACACCTCCTTCATTGCTTCACCAGAAGGTGAGCTACGTGAAATTTCTGGACTTTCAGCTGCTCTAGCCACGGCAGGTACTGGCGACGTGCTTGCTGGAATTCTTGGGGCACTTCTGGCGGCAAATAGTGCAGCGGCAAGTGAGAATGCGTTCATGGATATCATCGAACTAGCCGTTCGACTACACAGCTCTGCTGCCGAGCAGGCTGCGATTGCAGGTCCAGTATCGGCGCTTGATGTTGCTGAATCTGTGCGCAACGTGATTGCAGAGCTAGTTTGATGCGCAGATATTTCAACAGTCCGATTGTGCTGCTAGCAACAGCCCTAGCTGCACACCTCTGGCTAATCCAGATTGGTCTGCACGGTATCGGCACGCCCATGGGTGACGTTCCATACGCCTATGAACCGTGGCTTAATCAAATGATTAACAGCGGAAAACTTCTCGGTGTAAACATCGACTGGGTTTATCCGTTCCCGGCGCTTTTGCCAATTTGGCTATCAGCATTCATAAATCCGATGGAATTTACAACCGGTTGGATGACCCTCATCACGGTCGTTGATCTAGTCGCTCTCTGGTTTATCTCCCGCATCAGGATTGACGCTGCTTGGTTCTGGCTCTGTTACTTGGTATTACTTGGCCCTATCTCAATTTCACGCATGGATTCATTTAGTGTCGCCATCGCTTTATTTGGTGTTTACGAGTTGATCAGGCGAAAACTCAATAGTTCCACCGCACTGTTCACATTTAGTGCTGCCATGAAAATTTGGCCAGTTGCACTTTTGCTTCCGGCAATTTCTGCAAGCAAGTTCCGACTCAGAATAATTCTTGCCACAGCAATCACGGGAGTATCGCTCTTGGGAGTTGGGCTCATGCTGGGCGGAAATGCCAGCCTGTTTAGCTTCCTCAGCTACCAGTCAAATCGAGGTATTCAAATAGAGTCGCCAATTGCGAGCTGGTGGATTTGGTCAGGCGAATTGGGTTTGAGCAACTCTGGCATCTACTACGACAACCTGATGATGACTTTTCAAGTTGCGGGGGATGGCATCCCGCTTGTTTCCAGCCTGATTGGCTATGCCATGTTTATTGCGCTTGGGGTTACCGTATGGCTCAGCTGGCGGGCATCCCGCGCTGGTGCCAAGTTTCAGGCAATCATCCCGGTTGCATCGCTAACCGCGGTGCTAGACCTAATCGTTTTCAACAAGGTGGGTTCACCACAGTTCGCTACCTGGTTGGCAGTGCCAATCATTTTGGGAATTCTTTATGGATCAACCAACTGGAAAATACCGATGTTCTCGGTGGTTGCACTCGGCGTGGCTACTTATTTGATTTACCCTGTTATCTACGACTACATTCTCGATACCCAGGCCTGGGCTCTAGCTATTTTGCTACTGAGAAATCTTGGCTACGTCGCTCTTTTAGTTTGGGCGAATCGAGAATTAATTCGCTTGCGCTCTAACTCTCCAGAAGCTGTGTAAGCAGCGGTCCAACTATTTCGCGTTCGATGAGGAAACCATCGTGACCGTATGCGGAATCAATTACCTGCAGTGCGCCACCAATTAGCGGAGCCTTAATTCCTTGAGCGATTTTTTCTTGTCCTTCGATAGGAAAGAGTCGATCAGTGGTAATTCCAGCAACCAAAGTTGTGGCCGTAATTTTTCCGAGTGCTTCGTTTAGTCCATCGCGATTTCGAGCGATGTCATGTGAGTTCATTGCTTCGACCAATGTGATGTAACTGTTGGCATCAAAGCGACGTGTGAACTTATTACCGTGGAAATCCAAATAACTCTCAACGGCGAAGCGACCACCCTTGCCCAATGGACTCACACCAGACTGCCAGGTGCGTTCGAAGCGTTCGTTTAACTCGTTAGGTGAGCGGTAATTGAGCAATGCCATGCGGCGTGCAAGTGCTAATCCGCGATGCGGACCAAATCCGGCCTTGGCGTCGTAATAGTTTCCGTCTTTGAAAGCAGGGTCGGTCATGATTGCCTCAACCTGAACCGAGTTGAGTGCAATCTGATCCGCGGTGGAAATCGGTGGCGCAGCAATTACGGCAAGTTTCTTTAGTGCATTCGGATATTTGATGCCCCACTCGAGCGATTGCATTCCACCCATCGAGCCGCCGATGATGGCGTGCCATACTTCGATTCCGATTACTTCAGAGAAAAGTTTTTGCGCATTCACCTGATCGCGAATCGTCAGGTAAGGAAAGTCTGGTCCGTATTCCAAACCCTTGCTATTAAGTGATGATGGTCCGGTAGATCCCTGGCAACCACCGAGCATGTTCGGAGCCACCACGTACCACTTGTCAGTATCGATAGCTAAGCCAGGTCCGACGATGCCGTTCCACCAACCCTCGGTAGGGTGTTGTTTGCTCGGCTTGCCAACAACGTGGGAGTCCCCGGTTAGTGCATGAAGGATAAGTACTGCGTTCGACTTGGCATCGTTGAGCGTGCCCCAGGTTTCGTAGGCAATTTTTGCGCCGTTAAGCTCTTTGCCGTTTTCTAGACGAAGTGTAGGAATTGGTGCGAATTCACGGTCGCCAGCTGGATCTCCGTCACGCCAAGCGCCACTGGCTGGAGGTCGGCCGACTAGCTGTCGACTGAGCTCGTCAGTGATGAATGCCGAAGGTACTGAGTCTTCGGATGACTGGAATTCCATTAGTCAATTATGGCTGACCCACTGCATCTGAGAGGGCGCTAAATGCGAGTGCCGCAAGGACTGCCGCTCCGTCAGGCAATACTGAATCGTCGAATACCGCTTTGTTCGAGTGATTGATTTCGGCGTCCATGAAGTTGTCGCTCTTGCTAGCACCCATAAACACAAAAGCACCACCGAGTTCGTCGATGATAGAGGCCATGTCTTCGCCGCCAGCCATCGGGGTATCCATGGTGAAGTAACGGCCATCTCCGACAGTGGCATCTACCACTCGCTCTACTCGATCAACTGCTTCCTTATCGTTAATCAGCACCTTGGTTGCGTTGTTGAACTCGACTTCAACTTCCACGCCGTGAGCCGCAGCGATGTTCTTCAAGAAACCCGGAGTAATGGCGCGCAATTTGTCGTAGTGCTCCTTTGAGAAAGTTCTCACAGTGGCACCAAAGGATGCAGTTTCTGGCACAACGTTTGTGGTGTGCGTGTCACCGGCATCAAGCCAACCAACGTTCACCACGACTGCATCGAAGACGTTGAAATTTTTTGTGATGAAATTCGGAAGTGCCGAAATCATTTCAACCAGCGGAGTAATTGGATCTTTTGCCATCCAAGGAGATGAACCGTGACCGCCGCGACCCTTGACAGTCACTAGCAAATCGCCGGCGGAAGCCATCATTGCCCCTGGCTTTGATGCAAATGAACCACGAGGCATCATTCCACTGAATACGTGAATGCCATATGCGCCAATTGGTTTTTCGCCACTAATAAGGTGTGCACCCTCTTCGAGCATCACGTCTGCTCCGCCATGGCCCTCTTCGCCAGGCTGGAAGAAAATCACAACATTGCCGTGCAACTTGTCCTTGTGCGTGTGAAGCAAATGCGCTGCCCCGATGCCGATTGCCATGTGTAGGTCATGACCGCAGGCGTGCATGTAGCCATTGGTTGACTTGAAAGGCTCGTCGGTATCTTCGACCACGGCGAGTGCGTCCATGTCCGCGCGAAGTAGAACCGTTGGACCTGGGTTTTCACCCTCTATAAGTAGTGCGATTGAGTTCAGGGATTTGCCAAGCACGATAGTGCCAAGGCCATCAATGGATTGCAGGATGCGAGCTTGAGTCTTGGGTAGGTCAAGGCCGAATTCGGGTATTTGGTGCAAGTCTCGGCGGATTTCAGATAGTACGTCCTTGTACTGTGCGGCCTCGATAGCCAATGCGCGGTAGTCCATGCGCCAATTCTCACACGCTTAGGCTTGGTACATGTTCTTTGAGCAGATGCACCCGAGTTGGCAAGCGGCATTGAGCGACCAGCGCGAATTGCTCGGTCAGATTGAGCAGCGGGTGACTGTGGATCTTGAGATCACCCCGCCATTGCAGAACGTCATGCGCGCCTTCACCCTTCCAATCGAGCAGGTGAAGGTGTTGCTTGTGGGGCAGGACCCATATCCGACTCCGGGCCACGCGATTGGACTGTCGTTTGCGGTGTCTTCTGGGACGAATCCGCTGCCACGCAGCCTGCAAAATATCATGCGCGAATTACGTGATGACCAAGGTAACGAGGTGACCAATTCAGGTGATCTTTCCAGATGGAGTGATCAAGGCGTCATGTTGCTCAATCGGCATCTCACCACCAGTTCTGGACAATCCGCGGCTCACTTTGATGCGGGCTGGTCACGCTTCACCGATGCGGCAATTAGGGCTTTGAATCGCGCTCGCGGCAATCACATGGTGGCAATTCTCTGGGGAAACGAAGCCATGTCGTTGCGTGTTTTACTGCCTGATGCGCAGGTGATTTCTTCCGCCCACCCAAGTCCACTCTCCGCACGAAAAGGTTTCTTTGGGTCGAAACCATTTAGCAGAGTGAACGAAGCACTTCGATTTGTTGGTGAGCGAGAGATAGATTGGGCTTGTTAGTGAGGATTACATGGCTCTAGATTCCGAATCAAGATGGCGCTTAATTCGAATGATGCGCGCAAAAGGTGAAGAGCCGAAACGCGAACACGAAACCATCATCCGTGATGCTACCGCTGCCGATTTAATCGCAGTTACGGAAATCTACAACTACTACATCACTAATAGCGTGGTTACTTTCGATCTCGAAAACATGACAGTAAAAGATTGGGAATCTAAGTTCTACTGGATTCAAGGCCTTGCTCTTCCTTTTATCGTTGCTCAAAGCGAATCGGGTCAGGTGCTCGGATTTGCCTATGTCGCACCTTGGCGTCAGAAAGCCGCATATCGTCGCACTGTAGAAAACAGTATTTATTTGAGACCGGCAGCCACCGGTAAAAAAATCGGAACAAAATTACTCGATTCCTTAATGACAAAATGCAAGGATGCTGGAGTAAAGGAAATCGTCGCCGTCATTAGCGACAAGGGCGCAGAATCTTCTATCAAGTTGCATGAGAGTTTCGGCTTCAAACACCAGGGGCACCTTGGCAAAGTCGGCTTTAAGTTCGGTCGCTGGCTTGGCACCGTTCTTATGCAGAAGAGCCTCTAGACCTTCTGCGGCTTTTCTCAGAATCTCAACCTAGGCTTAGGACTATGACTCGTTGGCGCGCATTAACCAGCTTCTTGGCCGCAGTTTTAACCGCATTTGTTGCGCTCACTCCTGTGCAGGCGGCGAACGCGCAACCAAGTATCGAATTGGCAGCTGGCTTGCTGGTCAAATATCACGAGGGTGTTTCACCGATTGCCCCGGACGGATCGCCAACAGCTGCTAACGCAGTGCGAACACCGTTGTCGGTTGGCAATAATTTAGGCCAAGGTTTGTTTTCCGTCGATTTCACGGAACAGGTTGCTTACACTGATGCGCAGACTTTTGCAGACCAGCTGAAACAAGACCCGCGAGTTGACACTGTCAGCATCAACCGAATATTTGGCAGAACTGCGCTGAGTCAGAAAGTACTGCCGACTTTTAAGTCGGCTATTACGGCTGCATCAGCTGTTCAATCGCTTCGAGTTGCTGATGCCTGGAACAAAGATCTACCGAGTTTGCCACGAGTCAAACTCACTTGGAAGGCCCCTAAGTCACTTTATGGCGCCAAAATTTCTAACTACGTTATTGAATACTCAACAAACGGTGGAAAGAACTGGAGTCGCTTTACTGGCACCAACCAAACTTCCTACCTGGTATACACCGGTGTGACTGCGGGATTGAAGTACACCTATCGAGTTCGTGCAGTAACCAAGTTGGGTACCGCACTCAAACTTGGAACCCCTTCAACTAACGCAACATTCGTTGCCACCTCGGCTCCACAATCACCAGTGCTTAGCTCGAAGCCATCGGTAACAAGTGCAGAATCAATCGTCACCTGGCAGGCACAGACTGTTGCTCAGCGCGGCGGCTTGGCTGTCACGTATACCGCTACTGCACGTGCCACAGGCGCAGTCGATGTTAGTTGTAAAGCAACAACAAATTCGTGTGAACTAGTTGGCTTGGTCGCTGGTACCAATTACCAAGTTTCATTAGTAGCTACTAATTCGCGCGGATCCACGGCAGCTGCAAACGCAGTTGCGTCTGCGAAGTTAGACCCGATGTTTGCCAGTCAGTGGTACCTGAGCGATACAACCGGAATCAACGTGCAGAAAGCGTGGCAGTACACCAAGGGATCGCCAAACGTAGTCGTCGCTGTTTTGGATACTGGAATCACAGCACACCCAGATCTCGATTCACAGGTGCTCAAAGGTTATGACTTTGTCAGTGCAACTAGCCGAACCTGTGGCGCTGGTGTGACTAACGATAACGACGGCTGGGATCCCGACGCATCTGATCCGGGTGATTACAACGGAACCGAAAACAGTTCATGGCACGGAACACACGTCAGCGGAATTATTGCGGCCGCGCAAAATGATTACGGAATCGTTGGTGTTGCGCCGAATGTAAAGATTTTGCCGATTCGTGTGCTCGGTCCAAGCGGAGGCTGTGAAAGTGACCTTATTGCTGGATTGCAATGGGCAGCAGGTATTCACATCGACGGAGTTCCAGACAATAAAACTCCGGCGAATGTAATCAACCTCTCAATGGGCAACAAAACCACTTCACCATGTGGCTCAGCGACTTCGAACGTTCTATTGCAAATCAAGCAGCTAGGAATCACCACTATTACTGCTGCTGGAAACGACAACATGGATGCAACTTACAGCTATCCAGGCAGTTGCTATCCGACCATAAACGTTGGTGCCACTGGCATCAGCGGAGATCGCTCCTACTATTCGAACTACACAGTTCAGACCACCACTGATGGTTCGGGAATTGGCGTGGACATTTCGGCTCCGGGTGGCGATGATCGCGATGCCGCTACAGCCCCAGCCGGCACAAGAGGTCAAATCATTTCTGACTACAACGATGGAACTCGTGGTCCAGGAGCTCCAACATTTGCGCTTGAAGAAGGCACCAGCATGGCTGCGCCAATTGTTGCCGGAATCGTGGCTTTGCTTTACTCAATCAAACCGACGATCACCTTTGAGCAGGTTTTTGAGGTGCTCAAGAACTCGGCCACCAAGTTCAAGGCAGGCGGAGACTGCGCCATTGCCGTAGTGCCTAAGTGTGGCGTGGGTATTGTCAATGCCGGCAATGCCGTCGAATACCTAGTCACCCACGGCTAACCCCTTAAAAGAAAAGACCGGTTGATTGCTCAACCGGTCTTCCTCTTCGTGCGGGCGAAGGGACTTGAACCCCCATGCCTTGCGGCGCTGGAACCTAAATCCAGTGCGTCTGCCAATTTCGCCACGCCCGCAACCTGTTTATCTTACGACATATATCGCCTGTGGAAAAGTTCAGCCTCAATCTCGGAGGGTAGATACCTTGCTTGCGGAGGGACCATGGAGGCATCAGCACTAGAAGTGGCAAATCGAGCAAGAACGTATGCGCTTGCCGGTGACATCGATCCGCTTGACTCTGCGATTAGAGGGATATCGTCCGAAGCGATGCTTGGGCTTAATGAGGAAGAGAACCTGCGGGCGCAGAGTACAAATCAACTGGTTGGTTTTGGAGTGCTGCAGCCTTTCATGGACGATCCAGAAATCGAAGAGATTTGGATAAACCAACCCAATGAGCTTTTTGTAGCCAAGGCTGGGGTAGCAGAGCGTGTTTTTCTTGCGCTAAGTGAATCGGCAATCAAGGGTTTAGTAGAACGAATGCTCAGACACTCGGGAAGACGTCTGGATCGAGCTAATCCATTTGTCGATGCCGCGCTTGAAGACGGTTCTCGTTTGCATGTAGTGATTCCAGACATAACCCGCATGCACTGGTCAGTGAATATCCGAAAGTTCCCATCAAAGTTATGGCGCCTTAGGCAACTTGTTGAACGTGGAGTCTTGGAAGAAAAGCCAGCTCGTTTTATCGCCGGTCAAATTCGCGCTGGGAAAAACATTCTGATTTCTGGTGCTACACAGGCTGGCAAGACCACGATGCTTTGTGCCTTGATATCGGAAACCAGTAAGGATGCACGTCTAATCACGGTTGAAGAAACCTTTGAAATCCGAGCAGAAAATTCGGATTGGGTAGCGCTTCAAACGCGGCAGCAAAATCTCGAGGGGAAAGGTGAAGTAACGCTACGACGTTTGGTGAAAGAGTCTTTGCGAATGCGGCCCGATGTTCTCGTAGTTGGTGAAGTTAGAGAAGCTGAGAGTCTCGATTTGCTAATCGCAATGAACTCAGGCATCCCGGGGCTTTGCACGATTCACGCAAACTCGGCACTTGAAGCAGTTGAAAAACTATGCACTCTACCTCTACTTGCAGGGTCAAATATCGCAGCGGAATTTGTAGAGCGGACGGTCGCGAATTGCATCGACCTGGTGATTCACTGCGCGAAAGATCAAAACGGTAAACGCACTGTGGCAGAGATTGCGATGGTGAATAGTTCAAACGGGAAGCCGCAACTACAAGCTGTTGGTTTTGATAGCCATGTTTAATTCGCTGAAACGACTACTTGTCTCCTCGGGCTATGCCAATTGGAAGCGGGCAACATGTCTTGCGATGGTCACCCCAATTCTTTTTGCGATTTCAGTCCACGAGTGGCTCAAGGTGCCAGGGCTGTCCATTGCGGTAGCGGCATCACTGTTTGCCATTGAATATGAGGTTCTCTCTAGTCGTCGTGCTCGAAGGCAAGCCAAAATCTCACAATCTTGGCCACTAGTGATTGAGTCACTTGAGTCCGCAGCCGTATCTGGCATGTCGCTCCTGGAATCCCTTCGCGATCTGGGGGAGTCAGATCAGCTTTACGTTTCAAGGGAGTTCGCTGAGTGCTGCCTCAATATTGACTCGGGGCTCACTTTTGATTTTGCGCTCGATCAGCTCAAAGACAGCTTTGCTAATCACTCGGCAGATTTCACCATCGAACTAGTAAGAATCGCCAATTCCAGTGGCAGTGATGGGTATGTATCTGCGCTTAGAAATCAGTCAAATTCATTGCGCCAAGAAGCAGCATTGAAGGCGCAGCTTGAGGCAAAACAGGGCTGGGTGGTTGGCACGGCAAAACTCGCCGTCGTTGCACCTTGGCTGATAGTTGCAGTCCTTTCGTTTCGTCCGGAAAATGCGGCAACTTATCGCTCACTGGCTGGAACGGGGATACTAATCCTTGGTCTATTTGCTTCAGCCATTGCGCTAAGAATGGTATACCGAATTGGCTCATTTACTACAGCGGTTCGGGTATTCGGATGATTGCTTTGCCGATTGCAATATCAATTATGTGCGCACTCCTTGCGGTTGCACTTTTTGTCGAAAGCTTCAAAATTAAACGCGGTTTGTATAGTCGCTTAGTTGGGCTTGCTCCAGGGGCTCCGTTAGGCACCTCAACGACCAAAACTAAACGAGTGCGTAACTTAACGAAGGCTTCGGCCTTGACGT
>JBFYJA010000006.1:0-15570 GCA_041311675.1 Micrococcales bacterium
CTCTAGCAGGTGTGCTCGTCGGGCTTTTCTTGCCTGCGGGTGATCGAGCTGCCAAAGTTCTTGAACCAACCGTTGCTTTCATAGCATTGCCAGTTTTTGCTTTTTTGTCCGCGGGAGTAAGTTTCGGTTCATTGAACTTAAATGAAGGTTCTTCACCAATGATCTTGGGTGGCGTAATTTTGGCGATGGTTATCGGTAAACCTTTAGGTGTGCTTGGTACCACTTGGCTAGTAACAAAATCGAAACTTGGAAAACTTCCGGAATCTGTAACTTGGCCAAGATTATTGCGAGTGGGTCTGGTCTTTGGAATGTGTTTCACCGTGGCTATGCTCATGTCTGACCTTTCGTTTAGTGCTGCCACGACTTATCACTCGGTTGCAAATGTTTCTGTTTTGATTGCGACCTGCATCATGGCAATTCTTTCTTCGCTAGCACTGAGTGTTAGAAAGAAACATTTACATGACTGAAAATCCGTCTCACGAGCAGACCACCTGGGGAGTTGGCCCATGGCAAGGTGAACTTCCTACCGAAGATTTCTATGATGCCGAGCTGCTGCGTGACGGTGATACCCGAAATGTGCTCGACAAATATCGCTATTGGAAAATGGAAGCGATTATCGCTGATCTAGATATTCGTCGTCACAAATTTCATGTTGCAATCGAAAACTGGCAGCACGATTTGAATATCGGATCAATTGTGCGTACAGCTAACGCATTCCTGGCGGCCGAAGTTCACATCATCGGTCACAAGCGCTGGAATCGCCGCGGAGCAATGGTCACTGACCGATATCAACATGTTCGACACCACAACACGGTTGAAGAGTTTGTGGCTTGGGCTACGTCAGAGCACCTTCCAGTGATTGCAATCGATAACGTGCCTGGCTGTCAGCAGATAGAGAAGTATTCCTTGCCTGAGTCCTGTGTCCTCCTATTCGGCCAAGAGGGGCCGGGCCTATCGGAGGCAGCCATCGCGGCATCCGAGGTGGTACTCGAGATTACCCAGTTCGGCTCAACCAGATCCATCAATGCCTCGGCTGCGGCTGCTATCACCATGCACTCGTGGGTTATGCAACACGTCTTTAGCGACTAAAATTCATTAGTAAGGCGCATTCGCGCAGTACATCCTTGAAAACGAAACGAGGGTGAGCCATGCCTGCAATAGTGATCGTAGGTGCCCAGTGGGGCGACGAAGGCAAGGGAAAAGCTACCGATCTGCTCGCTGAGAGCATCGACTACGTAGTTAAGTTCAACGGTGGAAACAACGCGGGCCACACAGTGGTTATCGGCAACGAAAAGTACGCACTCCACCTACTGCCATCAGGAATTCTCACCCCAGGCGTTGTGCCAGTAATTTCAAACGGCGTAGTCATCGACCTGCACGTTTTGTTTGAAGAACTTGACGCACTAAATTCACGCGGCATTGACACTTCAAAATTGCGCATTTCTGCAAACGCGCACGTAATCACTCCTTACAACGTCACCGTCGACAAAGTTTCTGAACGTTTCCTAGGTAAGCGCGCAATTGGAACTACAGGCCGCGGAATTGGCCCAACCTATGCTGACAAGATCAATCGAATCGGTATTCGTGTTCAGGATCTTTTTGATGAAAGCATTCTTCGCCAGAAGGTTGAAGCTGCGCTAGTAACTAAGAACAACCTGTTGGCAAAGGTTTACAACCGCGCATCAATCAAAGTCGACGAGACTGTTGCCGAACTTCTTTCTTACGTAGATCGCATTCGTCCGATGGTTGCAGACACCGCGCTCGAACTTCACCAGGCAATAACCGCTGGAAAGAACGTTTTGTTCGAAGGCGGTCAGGCAACAATGCTTGACGTTGACCACGGAACATACCCATTCGTAACTTCATCAAATGCAACCGCCGGTGGAGCATCGACCGGTTCGGGTATCGGACCTGGTTTGTTCCAGACCGTTATTGCAATTGTTAAGGCATACACAACTCGAGTTGGTGCGGGACCATTCCCTACCGAATTGTTCGACGAGAACGGCGAATTCCTTCGCAAGACCGGTTTTGAATTTGGCACCACCACCGGACGACCACGTCGTTGCGGTTGGTATGACGCTCCAATTGCTCGCTACTCAGCCCGCATCAATGGAGTGACCGACTTCGTACTGACCAAGCTCGACGTGCTAACCGGCCTGAAGGAAATTCCGGTTTGCGTCGCATACGACGTTGACGGCAAGCGCTTCGACGAGATGCCGGTATCACAGACCGACTTCCACCACGCCAAGCCGATCTACGAGAACTTCCCAGGCTGGAGCGAGGACATCACCGGCTGCCGCACTTTCGCTGATCTTCCAAAGACCGCTCAGGACTACGTCCTTAAGCTCGAGGAGCTCAGCGGAGCGCGCATCTCGGCAATCGGTGTTGGTCCAGCTCGTGACGCCATTATCGTGCGCCACGACATGCTTGGCTAAATAAACTGTTGTCGTGAGTTTTAGAGAAGATCCACTTGAGGACTTCGCTCCAGACGAAGCAGAAGAGCTGTGGGGCGGTGGTCCTACAGAACTGCGCGATGCCAAGTCACGTCACATTCCGTTTTACAAGTTCACCTACTATGCCGATCGGCTAGACCTTCGCCATGCCGGATATGAACTAGAAAAGTTTGAGAATCTTTTTGACTTGCTTGACGACGCTCGAGTTTCACAAGCCATCAAAGTAAATCGACTACTTCACCTTCCAAGTGGACCAGAGCACACTCGCGGAGGAAATGTAATTTGGCAGCCACGTCGTGCTCGCGAAATCGAATTCCGCGTTATCGAATCGCTTCATAGATTTGGTTTGAGCATTGTGCCAAATCGCTTGCGAAGAGTGCTTGGCAAAGCCTTCAACGAAGGCGAAATGAGTGCTTTCGATGTTGATCTGATTGATGTGTTCTACTGGGCTTCACTTGCTCAAGTTGCGCGCGACTTTATCTGGCGTGATGAACGGCTAGAAGCATGGGCTGAGTACCTCGAGTATCCCGTGCGCCGTGCATTTGGCGCAATCGCGGTAGCAGCGTAACTACTTCTTTTTGGAGCGAGTGGTGACTTCGATGTTCATTCGATCGAGGAACCAACTTGCGAATGAAACAGTAATTACCGAAACCAGCGCCAATCCGGAAAGCATCAAGAGCACAGCAATCGCGCGGCCCTCAAAAGTAACCGGGTAGTAGTCTCCGTAACCGATGGTGGTGATGGTTACAAAAGCCCACCAGAGTGCGTCACCATACTGCGTGATGTTTGCGCCTTGGGCGGTGTGTTCCGCTTCGTATACGCCCAACGAGCAGGTAAATACCAGAATCGGCAGAATCAGCCCGATGTAAATGTTGATGCGACCCTGCAAGCTCTTGGCCGCGCGGGTGAGGAATCCAATTGCGATTACCACCCTGAACATTCTGAATGCTCGGAAGATTGGCAGCAGTAGCCCAATCAACTCAACTACATTTTTGCGAAGAAACTTTTTCTTGTTGTCATGCATGACAAATCGCGCGATGAAATCCACAATGAAAATGGCCCAAATTACGTCACTAATGAAAATTAGGTCGAAAAGGACCGCAGCGCTTTCATTGCCAAGTACTTCAACCGCGTAAAGCCCTAGGTAAACCAAAGCGAGAAGTGCAAGCGGGATAGTGGAGTATTGCTCCCACTTTTCTACCGCACGTTCACGTGCTGATTTGTTGGGCAATTAGTGACCAACACCTCGCAGCATATCGTCTGCCTTCTTTTCCTGAATGATGCGGTTGTCCGCAATCCAGTCCATGACAGCAAATAGAACACCTGAGGCGACGAAGGTTAGGTGAATTAGGATTCGCCAGACTACTCCTTGGCTTATCTCTTCCGTGCCAACATTCGAAAGATCGATGAAGTCTTTGAGCAGCTCGATGACTGACAAAGCGACCAGCGAACCAATTAGCTTGATCTTCAAACCACTGAAATCAATAGTGCCCATCCAGTGCGGGCGGTCCACAGAGTTGTGAGCGGCTTCAATTTTTGAAACGAAGTTTTCATACCCAGCAAATAGAACAATCAGAATCAAGTTGCCTAAGAGCACGAGGTCCAGTAGACCCAACAGATCGAGAGTGAAGACGTGAGCGTCCTTTTCGTTGATGTTTTCAACCAGGTGCACGAATTCAAGGGCATAGCGATAGACCAGGAGGACTAGTGCGCCAACCAGGCCTAGGTAAAGGGGTGCGAGGAGCCAACGAGCTCCAAAAATAAACGCCTCTAAAAACTGCTGAAATTTCTTCATGGTTACCCCTATAAATAGCCTGTTTCGAGGATAGCGCCACACCTTTACCAGACCCTATAAATAGGTAAAATTTCCGAAGGGATGAAACTAGCAATTTCACGCCTGCGGGGCCTGGTAATCGCCGCATTAATTTTGGCGTTGTGCGTACCCGGATTTGTCGCACTCGATGTAGCAACTGCTCCAGCAGCTCATGCAGCGAACCTAAGCTTGGATGCTCCAACCAGCCTGTCAGTCTCATCTCCAGCCGGAAACCAGTTGACTGTAACCTGGTCGGCTCCGACTAATCCAAGCGCAGTATCAATTACCGGATACCAGGTAGAACATTCTTCAGACGGTTCGACTTGGACGACAGACACAAGTGCCCTGGCTTCAAACGCAACAAGCTACACAATTTCAGGTTTATCTCCAAACACTTCTTATTACGTTCGAGTAGCTGCAAACAGTGCCGGTGGTTTGGGTTCGTACGGCTATCCGTGGACCAAGATTTATTCGACTAGCGCAACAAACCGAGTAGGTAACTCTATTTCCTACGACGCTGGTTACGGAATTGCCACTGGTGACGCAGCAGATCTAAATTCTGGAAAGTCATATTCTCGAATTCGATATCGAATGAACGTGACTTACGGCGGTCAGGCGCGATATGTTGATGCTGACTTCAGTAAGAACATGGGTCAACTCTCGAACATTAGTGAGTCCTATACAACAGCTTCAAACTTTGCTTACTTGAGAATTCCAACTGCTGATGGTGTGGCAGCTAACCAATTTGAAATCCAAGGCGATGTCAATGACCTCACGGTTCTTTCGAACGATTCACAAGTTGAGAATGGTTCCGGCTATACCGGTCGTGTTGAAATATGGCCATGGAACTACGCACCTGCACCTTATGCCGGACTTTCAACAGGAATGTCAGTAAATAACGGAACGTATTATGACGATGGCGATACTCCTGAAATGGCGAATGCCTACGGTTCATTTCAGTTGCACCGATTGTCTGCTACGCCTGCTTCCCGACAGACTATTTTTGCTTGGAACAACCATGGTTCAGCTGCAGTGCCAGAAATTGGTTTTGGAAATCACACAGGGAATACCCACAGAGACTGGACTTTCTGTTCTGGCGCTGGCACCTGCGCGTCTAGAACCGGTTTCAGCCTTGGTATCTACGTAAACATCCCTAGTACCACCATGAACACCGTGGCGATCAGCTACTCACTAAATGGCGGCTCTGGCACCACCCCGACAACTACTTCTTACTCGGCTAACACCTCCATGAACTTGCCGGTTTCAACTGGATTGACCAAGAATGGCTACATCTTTGCTGGTTGGAATAACGGAACTACAACATACGACGCCGGCGCCAGTTACAACGTAGGTGTGACTCCGGTAACCATGACCGCACAATGGACGAGCGCAATGGTTCTTGATTACGACGTGACGGATACGAACTCCTATACGTCAGGTACGACTCTGACGAATCGCAACAGTGCCTATCCAAATGCAACTTTGACGAGTTCAAGCATTGTTAATAGAACAACTCAGAACATGGAATTTTCTGGCGGAACGTACGGGACTGTTCCAACGATCAATACCTCACTATTTAGTAGTGGGCTTACTCTCGACATTTACGGATCTTTAGGTTCGGATTCTTCATCCGCATGGGAAAGATTCCTTGATTTTGGCCACAACAAAGTTAATAACCTTGCCGACGCAAGTTACAACATGGATGTCGGTAGACGTGGCGCTTCGAACAAAATCTTTTTTGAAATTTTTAACACAAGCTCGGGTGTAGGTTCAACTGGACAATGTGTTTCTGCTACCGATCAGCTAGACAACAATTTACATCGATACACATTCGTTTTGAATGGAAGTACTTGTGCGCTATACGTTGATGGTGTTCAAGTAAACGTGACTCTAACTTATGCTGATGTTCCTAGCGCTGCTGCCTCATCAGTGAATTATGGTTTGCCATTATCAACCACCTGGGACAAGAACTACATTGCTAAAAGTAACTGGACCGCCGATGCAAATACATCTGGAAAGATTCGATCTATTCGTCTCTGGAGACAGGGAATCACCCCGTCAAATATTGACTTGATTGATTCTGGTCGTTTGGTCTACAAAACGGTCAACTACAGTTCAACGGAAGCGACTACCGCGATGCCGGCGTCTGATGTGACCACAGGTACTTTGGCGCTACCGCTGGCTGCTACTGCAACTCGCACTGGCTACACGCTCAACAATTGGTACACCACTAACACTCGAAACGTGGTCGCTGCTGGGCCAGGGGTTGGTTACGCAGTACCAAGTAGCCCAACTACGCTTTACGCGGGCTGGACAGGCTCTACCAACACGGTTACCTATGACTCACAGGGTGGAAGCGCAGTAACTGCCGGCAGCTTCGTTACCGGCGGATCCATTGCCTCGGCACCTACTCCGCCTGTAAAGATTGACAACGTATTTGCCGGCTGGGCTACAACAATCGGCGGCACTGCGATAACTTTCCCTTACAGTCCGCCCGAACTCACTGGCATCACCCTTTACGCCAAGTGGACACTGTTGACTACGCCTCAGGCTCCGATCACCCTCACCTCGACTTCTGGAACAGTGGGAACACCACTTAGCTTGACGATCTCTGGTGGAACTGGTGGCGGAGCGGTGTCATACACAGTTTCAAATGGCACTGCGACCGGCTGTTCGATTAGTACCGGTTCACTTTCGGCTTCAACTGCCGGAACTTGCATGGTCACTGCGACTAAGTTCAGCGACAGTACTTATCTTTCTGCAACTACCGGAGCCGTTGCCGTAACTCTAAGTTCAATTGGCCTAAGTGCACCTAGTTCAGTATCTGCAAGTACCAATTCCGGCGTTGCAAGATCACTATTACTAAGTTGGAGCGCAGTTGCAAACGCGACCAACTACACCGTAAGAGTTTCGAATGGTGGATCTGAAGTATTCACTGTAGACGTTTCCGGTACATCTTTGACTTTGACCGATGCACGCTTGAACCACGGAACTTCTTACTCAATTGTTGTTCGAGCAAATGGAACTGGTAACTACGCGAGCTCAGCATTTAGCGTTGCTGTGGGAACTGCTTCAACTATTTCTGCAAACGTGATTACCTATGTTTATAACGGTGCCGATGGTGGAAATGCAACTGCGAGTAGTTCATACCTAACTGGCGATGCAGCGATCGTCCTTCCAACACCTACCAAGACTGGGAACTCATTCGGTGGATGGTATTCAGACATTAACCTGACCACCTCAGTCACCGGTAATCAAACTCCGGGTTCGAGTTTCTCCCTGTATGCAAAGTGGACGCAGACTAGCTACACCTTGAATTACAGTCCAAACTACGGTGTGGCGGCATCATCAACCGAATCCGTCACCATTGGAAATGCAACCACGCTGCCAACTCCAAGTCGAGCAAACTTTGTATTCGATGGCTGGTACACAGCGTCAACTGGCGGAACAAAGATTGGTAACGCAGGTTCAAGTTACACACCTACGCAAAGCCGCACGATTTATGCTCGCTGGATCCAGTCATCGCTTTACGGAATTGCTCCAGGCAACCTGAGTCGAATCGGTACCCTGACTGCCAACGACATCGTTTCTTCTTCATATAACGGCACTCTCGGTAGCAACGGTGTTGCTGTCACTCTGCCAAATGCTTCTTTGCCGGCTGGCACTGTTGTTTCTTTAGATCTGATTACAGATACCAGTTACGCGCAGTCTTTGCTGACAGGCACTAACAGTTACATTCTTTCGATTGCTGTTAGCTGGCTTGCACTTGATGAGACTGTTCCGAACACCAATGCTGGCAAATCCGTACAGATGACCATTACTAATCCATCGATCAAAGCAGGAGCACTTGTCTTCAGCATCCAAACTGGTCAGGTAGTTTTGCTTGGCCGTGCAACTGTTGATGGATCTGTAACCGTAAACCTAACTAGCGACCCGAGCGTATATGTTGTTGCCACAGTCCCAAGTGCTCCACAAACAGTTGTAGCAACGCCGAGCACTTCATCTGCTGTAGTGACCTGGACTGCACCATCAGATAACGGTGGAGAGACTATTACTGGCTACACAGTCACATTGAACACCGGTGCAACCTGCACCACTACTTTGCTTACTTGCACTTTCACTAACTTGACTGCTGGCACCACTTACACCGCAACAGTTATTGCGACCAACAGCGTAGGAAACAGCACATCTGCGACATCAACATTCACAGCGACAGTTCCTTCTGCCGGAGGCGGTGGAAGTGCACCAGTGGTAGTTCCAGTCAATCCTCCAGTAAAACCACCAGTAACTGAGGAACCAGTAACGCCGATTAAGCCGATTATCGTTCCAGTTCCTCTGGTGAAAATTGTTGAATCGGTAAGCCACTCGGGTGTGCCAGTGCTAAGTGGAACAAAGATTGTTAATCCGATCTACTTTGATCCAAACTCAGCGAAGATCGATAAATCTGACATTGCCACATTGAAAGAATTGGCTGCTTCGGTCAAGGGTCAAAAAGGAACACTGCTCGTGACTGGCTTTGTAAAGTTCACTAATGTGAGCGCGGCGACCATGAAGAAGATCGCTACGCAACGAGCACTTGCCGTAACTCAGCAACTCGCAAAACTAGGCATCAAAGCAACTATCGGATACATCGGCTACGGTCCACACAACACATTGGCACCAAAGGCTACAGACCGAAAAGTTGAACTTCGCTGGGTTCCTGCAACCAACTAATGTCGGTGGCTGCCTGTACTAATTGGTTGTAAGGGCAGTTTCTGTCCCTGCCCTTGCAGTAAGGGACAATGTCAGAAATCATTCGACAATACTTCTGCTACAGACAAAATATCACTGGACCAATATTTGTCGTCTTTCGAGCACTCTATGAAAAGCCAAAGAATCCACGTCGCAGCTACCACTACATAACCGAGCAGATCTTCGACGAACGTTTAGGTAAATGGATTCATCGTGGAGAGCGAGTGGCGAAAGCACACTACCTGGGCGCTACTGATCTGGACCAAATCAGCGAAGCCGAAGCTCGTGAGTATTTAGAAATGGTTCCAGATCGTCGAGAACAATTGGCTGTTCGAGCTGCGACAGTTTCTGACAAAAAGGCACTCATCTTGGAGGTGCCAATCGATAAATGGGCTCCCGTAACTGCTAGCCAGCCCTACATACAAACTGTTCGAGATGTCGACGGGTCGTGGATGTTGGAAATCTGCAGTAACAAGTATCTCGATATCAAGCTAGATGCATCGCAAATAAAGGCAATTCGAAAACTTGGTTTCAATAACCCGGTGTTGAAAGAAAACAAACCAAATTTCTGGAAAGAGTTGATTCCAGAAACCACCGCTGAAAATATCGCAGATGAAATGCTTGTCGTTCTACAAGAGGTATTTCAGATTGGCGAGGTTGACAGCATTGATACACCGTTCCCGGTGCCAGAGTGGTTTGAACCTTGGGGGCTTTAGCCAAATAGCGCAGGGATAGTTGCCTTGAATCCGTTTCGAAGATCTTCGAGCGGGAAGGTAGCTAGATCCTGGATTTCGAGTTCACCTGAGTTGTCGGTGACACCGATGCGAAGCACAGGAATTCCACGTGCTTCGCAGAGTCCGACAAACTTCACGTCATCCTCGCGACCAACAGAAACGATTACACGTCCGGTTGATTCGCTGAAGAGCGCACAAGTGCGGTCGACGTTGTCGCGTTCTGAGATTTCGTTGATCCAAACGCGAGCACCCATGTTGAATCGCAGTACTGATTCAACAAGAGCCTGAGCCAGTCCGGCTTCGCTGAGGTCGTGTGCCGAGGCGAGTAACCCCTGCTGGGCTGCGCCGTGAAGAAGATCGGCAAGTGCTGCTTCGTGAGCTAGATCGACAACCGGAGGGCGTCCACCTAGGTGGTCGTGAATAACCTCAGACCAAACCGAACCGTCGAGTTCGTCCTTGGTGGTGCCGAGTAGGTAGATGTTGTTGCCTTCGTCCTGCCAACCTGATGGGATGCGGCGAGCTACATCGTCGATGACGCCGAGCACACCGACCACTGGGGTTGGGTGGATTGCTACATCACCGGTCTGGTTGTAGAAACTTACGTTTCCGCCAGTAACCGGGATGCCAAGTTCTAGACAGCCATCGGCTAGTCCGGCAGTTGCCTGCTTGAACTGCCACATGACCTCAGGGTTCTCTGGAGAGCCGAAGTTGAGGCAGTTGGTGACAGCCATTGGCTTTGCTCCACCGACGGCTACGTTGCGGTAAGCCTCGGCCAGCGCCAACTTGGCACCCTGGTAAGGGTCAAGCTGGCAGAAGCGGCCATTTGCGTCGGTTGCGATTGAGATACCGAGACCTGATTCCTCGCTTACGCGAACCATTCCAGAGTCGTCTGGCATTGCTAGCGCGGTGTTGCCACCAACGTAGTGGTCGTACTGGTCGGTGATCCAAGACTTTGATGCCTGGTTCGGTGAGGTGACGATCTGCCAAAGTTGTGCGGCTAGATCGGTTGAGTTGTCGTTGGCACGGTAAAGGCCACGAGAGTGAACTGAGTCTGCGTTTAGGCCGTCTTGGTATGCAGGGAAAGCAACCGGACGCTCGTAAACCGGTCCGTCGTGAGCAACTGTGCGAGGAGGAACGTTGACGATTTCTTCGTCGCCCCAGTTGATGTACAAACGTGGTTCTTCGATTACTTCGCCGAGGTCTGAGTATTCAACTTCCCACTTTTCGACAATTGCGATGAACTTCTTGAGTGACTTCTTAGGAACGATTGCCATCATGCGCTCCTGAGATTCACTCATCAGAATTTCTTCTGGAGTAAGTGACTCATCGCGCTTCAAAACTTTTTGCAACTGAACGCGCATACCGGCGTTACCGTTTGATGCAAGTTCAGATGTTGCACATGAAAGTCCAGCACCACCGAGGTCTTGAATACCTGCAACAACATCGGCTTTGTAAAGCTCGAGGCAACATTCAATCAAAACTTTTTCAGCGAATGGATCGCCAACCTGAACGGCTGGTCGACGTGAAGGTCCGGCGCTGTCAAAAGTTTCTGATGCAAGAACAGAAACTCCACCAATACCATCGGCTCCGGTACGCGCACCGAAAAGAATTACGCGGTCACCAGGGTTTGATGCCTTTGCAAGTTTTAAATCTTCGTGACGAAGTGCACCAACTGAAAGTGCGTTCACCAACGGGTTGCCCTGGTAGACGCGATCGAAAACAGTTTCGCCACCGATGTTTGGAAGACCGAGGCAGTTTCCGTAGAAAGAAATTCCGCTGACCACTCCGTGGACCACGCGGGCGGTGTCTGGGTTTTCAACTGCACCAAAACGGAGCTGATCCATCACAGCGATTGGACGTGCACCCATGGTCAGGATGTCGCGAACGATTCCGCCAACGCCGGTTGCGGCGCCCTGGAACGGTTCGATGTAGCTCGGGTGGTTGTGGCTTTCTACCTTGAAGGTGACCGCCCAGCCCTCGCCGATGTCAACCACACCGGCGTTTTCGCCCATACCAACCATGAGGTTGGTCTTCATTTCGTCGGTGACCTTCTCGCCAAACTGACGAAGGTAAATCTTTGATGACTTGTATGAGCAGTGCTCAGACCACATCACCGAGTACATCGCTAGTTCTGCGCTGGTCGGGCGGCGGCCAAGGATTTCGCGGATGCGCGCGTACTCGTCTTCTTTAAGACCAAGTTCCTTCCAAGGCTGGTGCTTGTCTGGAGTTTCCGCTGCGTTTGTGGTGGTGTCAACGCCAGAAGGTACTGACTTCTTTTTGAAAAGTGCCACGATATTTCCTTATGCGTTAACTAGTGAGTGCAAAACAGATTTGAAGAACAGCAAGCCATCAACACCACTGCGCATTGCAGATGATGTGTCTGGTCCGAAGCCAGGTTCGACTGCGTGTTCTGGATGAGGCATTAGTCCAACCACATTTCCGCGTTCGTTGCGAAGACCAGCGATGTCGTTCATTGAGCCGTTTGGGTTTCCGCCAATGTAACGGAAGGTGACGAGACCTTCACCTTCAAGTCGCTCGAGTTCGGCAGCGGTAGCGATGTAACCACCTTCACCATTTTTAAGTGGAATGGTGATTTCTTGGTTGAGTTCAAACTGATTGGTCCAAGCGGTTGATGTGTTTTCAACTCGCAAACCTTGATCGCGGCAAATGAAGTGCTGGTCTGAGTTGCGAATCAATCCACCAGGTAGAAGGTGTGACTCGACAAGTACCTGAAAGCCGTTGCAAATTCCGAGCACTGGTAGTCCCTGATTTGCCTTTTTGATGATTTCTTTCATCACCGGTGCTTGTGCAGCGATTGCGCCGCAACGCAGGTAGTCGCCGTATGAGAAGCCACCAGGAAGTACAACTGCATCAACTTTTTTAAGGTCAGCATCTGCGTGCCAAAGTGAAACTGCCTCTGCACCAGCGATGCGAACTGCGCGAGCTGCATCGCGGTCGTCGAGGGTGCCAGGGAAGGTAACTACACCGATCTTCATGATTAGTTCTCGACGTGAACGTTGACGACGTCTTCGATTACGGCGTTTGAGAGGAACTCCTCGCCGATCTTCTTCGCGTTTGCGATGTCTGCCTCTGAGATTTCACGGTCGAAGTGCAGTTCGATGCGCTTGCCGATGCGAACGGCTGCGATGTCCTTGTTTCCGCTGCGGTGTAGGGCGTTGGCCACTGCCTTGCCCTGAGGGTCTAGTAGGTCGGCCTTTGGCATAACCTCAACGATGATTTTTGGCATTTTTCCCCTAAATATGGGTGGATTTGAGCGCTTCTTCGGGCGGGAACCCCTTTATTTTAGCGCTATCTGACCTCTTGGGTGAGACGCTCGACCAGTTCGGCGTACTTATCTGCGGTTTGGGTGACAATCTCGTTTGGAAGCTGAGGCGGGGTGCCGGTTTGGTCCCAGTTGTCAGCCAGCCAGTTGCGCACGATCTGCTTGTCGAATGAGTCTTTGCGCTCGCCGCGCTCCCAAGCCGACTTCGACCAGAAGCGAGAGCTGTCAGGGGTGAGCACTTCGTCACCGAGGGTGGTGAGGTCGTTTGATGGGTCGATGCCGAATTCAAACTTGGTGTCGGCAACGATGAGCCCAGCCTTTTCTGCAAGTTCGCTGGCGCGATTGAAAATCTTGATGCTCAGGTTCTTGAGTTCGTTAGCGTGGTGCTCGCCGATTAGCTCGACAACTTTTTCAAAGCTGATGTTCTCATCGTGTTCACCGAGTTCCGCCTTAAAGGCTGGAGTGAAAATCGGTTCCGGAAGTTTTCCACCGAATTGCAAACCCTCTGGAAGCTGCACACCGCAAATTGTTCCGGTGGCCTGGTAGTCCTTCCAACCGGAACCAGAAATGTATCCGCGCACTACGCATTCGATTGGGAACATTTGAAGTTTCTTGGCAACTGTTGCGCGACCTTTAACTACTTCTGGAATTTCAACTTCGTGCGAAACGTGGTTTGGAACATCGAGTCTGTCGAACCACCAGTTGGTCAGCGTGGTTAGATGCTTGCCCTTGTTTGGGATATCTGGTTCTAGCACGTGATCAAATGCACTAACGCGATCGCTGGCAACTACAAGAATTAAGTGAGCGTAGTTTGGATTTTCCGATTCATATAGATCGCGAACCTTGCCGGAGTAAACGTGCTTCCAACCAGGAATTTCTAGCGCCATTAGTTTGCAACTTTCTTGGCGATATCTTTACGGAAGTGTGAACCTTCTAGGTGAATGTTTTTAATGTTTGCGTAAGCAAGCTCGCGGGCTTCGCTGAAGTTCTTTGCGCAGGCAACAACTGACAACACTCGACCACCGGTGGCCATAAGTTTTTCGTCGATGAGTTTGGTAGCAGCATGGCAGTGCTCGACACTGGCATCCTCATGAAGCCCAGTAATTTCGCGGTCTGGAGCGGCGGTGTCCGGGTAACCCTCGCTGGCCAGCACCACGGTGATGGCTACATCGTCGCTGAACTGTGCGCTTGGACCATTGGCAAGTCGGCCGGTTGCAGCGCGGTGAAGCAGTGACTCGAGTGAATTGTTGAGGCGACGAAGCACTACCTGAGTCTCGGGATCGCCGAAGCGTGCGTTGAATTCGATAACGCGAATACCGCGCTTGGTGATGATGAGTCCGCAGTACAAAAGCCCAACGAATGGTGCACCTAGTTGAGCAAGTTCATCGATGGTTGGCTGTGCGACGGTTCGTTCAACTTCTGCGATGAAATCTTCCGGCAACCAAGGCAGTGGAGAGTACGCACCCATACCTCCGGTGTTTGGACCCTCATCGTTGTCGTATGCGCGTTTGAAATCTTGCGCTGGAGTTAAAGGCAAAACAGTTTTGCCGTCACTTAGGAAGAAAAGCGAAACTTCCTGGCCATCGAGAAATTCTTCAACCAAGATTCCCATGTCGATAAATTTTTTCGCGTGGGTGAGTGCAGCATCGCGATCGCTGGTGACAATCACTCCTTTACCGGCAGCAAGTCCGTCTGCCTTTACAACGTACGGTGCACCGAATTCATCGATAGCTGATTCGACTTCTTGCATGTTGCTGCACTCGCGAGCCATTCCGGTCGGAACTCCGGCTGCTGCCATAACTTCTTTAGCGAAACTCTTGCTGCCTTCGAGAGCTGCAGCTTGCTTTGAAGGGCCGAACACATCGATGCCTGTCTCGCGAAGTGCATCGCTTACTCCGGCAACCAGCGGTGCTTCTGGTCCGATGATGACTAGATCGATGTTGTGCTGTTTAGCGAAGCTAGTGACCGCGGTTGGGTCGTTCGCGTTGAGACTCGGCTCGGTGTGGGCGTCCTTAGCAATCCCGGCGTTACCCGGTGCCACAATCACATTGTCCTTGGCGGTGCCGGTGCGGATTAGCGCCTTAGTAATCGCGTGCTCGCGTGCTCCAGAGCCAAGAACCAGAATCTTCATCACCTAAGTTTAAAGGCGTGAGAAGACGCATAAAACCGACCGATGGGCAGGCCGCTGTCGCTGCCGTGCGCTCGGGTGATGCTGCTCAGTTGGCCACCGCGGTTAGGTTCCTGTTGGAGGAGCTTGGGACAGTAGCTTCGGGCAATACCGTTGAGGTGCGCGTACCTCCCTATGGTGCGGTTCAGTGCGTGGAGGGCCCTCGTCACACTCGAGGAACACCGCCAAATGTGGTCGAAATGGCTCCCGAGGTGTGGTTCGCGCTCGCGGTAGGTGATCTGGACTGGGATTCGGCTCTCGCAGCAGGCAAAATTCACGCTTCAGGCACTCGTGCGGAAATAAAAGCTCACCTGCCACTGGTTTAATTGACCGTGGCCAAAATCAAAGAAACCAAAGCAACCGTCTCAGTGCGCAAGGCGCCTCGAATC
>JBFYJA010000058.1:0-5667 GCA_041311675.1 Micrococcales bacterium
GTAATTACCTTCCACACCGCTTTTTGGAATTCGGTGCCTTCGAGATGAACCGGCAAATCAAACTTGGTGAGTTTGCCGGCAAGAAAGGCGAGCACCTGCTTTTTGGCTTCGGTGAGAACTTTTGATGATCCAAGATTTGAATCTTTGTGGCTCATGGTGAGCGAGGTGATTTTTTCTCCCTCGGCCTGAATCGTGATCCAGCCGATGGGGGAGTCGAAACTGATTTGAGCGAAAGTCATAGAGAAAGACTAAGGCCGAGTCCCAATCGGAACTCGGCCTTTGCCAATGGTGTTGATAACTACATTTGCTTCCAAGCGTGGTCTAGAGCTCCACGCAGGATCTGCTCCATCTCATCGAACTCTGACTGTCCGATGGTTAGTGGAGGTGCAAGCTGAACCACTGGGTCTCCGCGGTCGTCCGAGCGGCAGTACAAGCCCTCTTCAAACATGCGCTGAGAAAGGATTCCACGAAGTAGCTTCTCTGACTCTGCGTCGTTGAAGGTTTCCTTGGTGTTCTTGTCCTTGACTAACTCGATTGCCCAGAAGTAACCGATACCGCGAACATCGCCGACGATCGGTAGGTCGCGTAGTTTCTCGAGTGTGTTCTTGAATGCAGCTTCGTTGCGAGCTACGTTGCCAACTAGGTCTTCCTCGTCAAAGATGTCGAGGTTTTCTAGAGCAACTGCACAAGAAACCGGGTGTCCACCGTAGGTATAACCGTGCGAGAAAATGGTCGTTCCGTGCTTGAACGGCTCGAACAACTTCTCGGCCACCATCAACGCACCAATCGGTGCGTAGGCAGAGGTCATACCCTTTGCGCAAACCAGCATGTCAGGCTCAAAGCCGTAACGTTCGCTGGCAAACATGGTTCCGGTACGACCAAAGCCGTCGATAGTTTCATCGGCAACAATCAGCACATCGTACTTGTCGCAAATTTCACGAACGCGATCGAAGTAAATCTTCGGTGCGGTGAAACAGCCACCCGAGTTCTGCACTGGTTCTAGGAAGAACGCTGCAACGGTGTCTGGGTCTTCGAACAAAATCATTTCTTCAACGCGGTTAGCTGCCCATAAAGCAAACTCTTCCTCGGTTGCGAACTCTTCTTGTGCGCGATACCAGTTGGTGTTTGGCACACGGAAGGTGCTCGGCACTAGAGGTTCGTATGCCTTCTTCATCGAAGGAATACCGGTTAGTGAAAGCGCTCCGTGACTGGTGCCGTGGTAGGCAACTGAACGAGTCAATACCTTGTGCTTGGTCGGCTTGCCGATCAACTTGAAGTAGTGCTTCGCTAGTTTCCATGCGGTCTCGTTTGCCTCTCCACCGCCAGTGGTGAAGAACACACGAGAAAGGTTTTTCGGTGCGTAAGAAAGTAGACGCTCTGAAAGCTCGATACCCGGCTTGTGAGCATGTGACCAAAGCGGGAAGTAATCCAGCTCCTTCATCTGCTTAGCTGCGGCTTCGGCCAGACGAGTTCGTCCGTGACCTACGTTTACTGAGAACAGTGAAGAAATACCATCGAAGTACTTCTTACCGTTTTGATCCCAGAAGTGGTGTCCTGATGCCTTGGTGATGATTGGAATCTCACCCTTGGCGGTGTAGAACGGGCTGTGTCGAGTGAAGTGAAGGAACATGTTTTCCTTCGCTGACTCTTGCAGCATTTGTGGGGTTACTTCTTTTCCGCTCTTTCGTGCGTCTAGAAGTGGGGTGGCGCGGTCGGCTTTAGCATCGGTCGTCCCATTCGACGTCTTGAAAACAGATTTGACTCCGTCAACAAGTTTGCTCACCAGGCTCTCCTTGGTTGCCATGTGATATCACTCTTCTTTTATTAGTTTTCTGGGATGCCCTAATAGGCACCCCAGTACTCTCATGCTAGCCGGACCGAATAGTATTTCCCTAGAACCCCTCACTAGGAGCGAGCAATGACGCAGCAACTGAAGAATTACATCAACGGCGAATGGGTAGAGGCCAAGTCTGGCAAGACCACCGACGTGATCAACCCGGCTGATGGGCAGGTTTACCTGCAGGCGCCACACTCCGGAGCCGAGGACGTCGATGCTGCCTACAAGGCGGCCGCAGCTGCATTTGAGAGCTGGGGGCAGACCACTCCGTCCGAGCGTCAGCTGGCACTATTCCGCATCGCCGACGCCATGGAGGCCAAGGCAGAGCAGTTTGCAGACCTCGAGTCGCAGAACACCGGTAAACCACGCAGCACCCTGGTTGAGTACGAAATCATGCCTTCAATCGACCAAATTCGATTCTTTGCCGGTGCCGCTCGAA
The DNA here is from genome assembly GCA_041311675.1 of Micrococcales bacterium. Taxonomy (GTDB): domain Bacteria; phylum Actinomycetota; class Actinomycetes; order Actinomycetales; family Microbacteriaceae; genus Rhodoluna. The sequence continues at coordinate 2,277 of JBFYJA010000058.1, forward strand.
ACCTAACCGGTCTCGCATCAGGTGAATATCTGAAGGACCACACCTCTTCCATTCGTCGCGAACCAATTGGTGTAGTTGGTCAGGTAACGCCATGGAACTATCCGTTGAACATGGCGGTCTGGAAGTTTGCACCGGCAATCGCTGCTGGAAACACCGTGGTGCTTAAGCCGAGCGACACCACTCCGGTTTCAACTTTGCTACTCGCACAAATCACCGAAGACATTTTGCCTAAGGGTGTATTCAACGTGGTCACCGGAGATCGCGACACCGGCAAGGCGCTAATCGAACACAAGATTCCGCAGATGGTTTCAATTACCGGGTCTGTGCGTGCCGGTATGGAAGTCGCCAAGGCGGCATCAAGCGATTTGAAACGCGTGCACCTAGAGCTCGGTGGCAAAGCACCGGTTTTGGTTTTTGCAGATGCCGACATCGATGCAGCGGTTGAGCAAATCACCATCGCCGGATACTTCAACGCTGGACAGGACTGCACCGCTGCAACTCGCGTGCTTGTGCACGAGTCGGTGCACGACGAATTCGTCGCCAAGCTCGCTGCCAACGTAAAAGCCAATGCACAAACCGGTCAGCCAAACCGCGATGACATTTTGTTTGGCCCTGTGAACAACGCCAACCAACTCGAGCGAGTAAAGGGATTCGTAGATCGACTTCCAGACCACGCCAACATCGAAGCCGGTGGAGTCAGCATCTCAGACAACGGCGGCTACTTCTTCCAGGCCACGGTTCTGTCTGGACTCAAGCAGAACGACGAGCACATTCAGAGCGAAATCTTTGGCCCAGTTATCACGGTCCAGAAATTCCGCGATGATGAAGAGGCGATGCGCTGGGCTAACGACGTGGAGTACGGTCTAGCCTCATCGGTGTGGACCAGCAACCACAGCCGCGCGATGCGCTTTGCCAAGGGCCTCAACTTCGGATGTGTCTGGATCAACACCCACATCCCGCTAACCGCTGAGATGCCACACGGAGGGTTCCGCCACTCTGGCTACGGCAAGGACCTCTCAAACTACGGCTTCGAGGACTACACCCGCATCAAGCACGTCATGTCGTTTATTGGCTAGTTGTTGAGTAATTCAGCCGAGATTGGTTGAAATCTGCATGCTTTAGTCATGCAGCTGCTTTGGTTCTTGCCGTCGATTGCTTATGGCGTGATGCTTGCGGTTACCAGCGGTAGTTATCTCTTGTTGATCAGCACTCTAATCAGTGCAATCTTGATGCTGCTGGTGCGCTGGCGAATTTCGTTGCAACCCAAGCTCGGTCCGGAAACTCAGCTTCGTGTACTTGGCAAGAGGATTTGGCTCGACGACTATCGACTACCAAACGGCAGTGCGTTTTGGTCGCGCGAGCAATTCGATTTCGTTTATCAAAAGTTGGCACCGCAAACTTCTAGAGTTTCAGAGTTGGTTGATTCGTTTGCAGCAAGAAATTATGCAAAACCAAAAAGCATGTCAGCTGTCGTTGGTTTCGATGGAGAAGAGTTAGTCACCATCTCGCTTGCCAATGAAAACGCTCATGGAATTTTGGTTGGCGCTACCGGCAGTGGCAAGACAGAGTTTCTAAGAAGTTGGATTCGATCTTTGCGCGAATCAACTCCAAACGCAGAATTTATGCTGATTGATTTCAAAGGTGGAGCCGGTCTCACTCAATTTGAAAATCAAAACAGCAGACTGGTTACTGATTTGGATTTGGAATCGGCGAATGAATCATTTGAATATTTGAAACAGCAATTGCGAAACCGCGAAAGCATGCAACCGCTGATTGTGGTGGTCGATGAGCTGACTCATTTGCTGCAAGAAATTCGAGTTGCTGAATCTGTGTTGTCGAGCATCGCGGCGCGGGGGAGGTCAGCTCGGATTCACCTGATAGTCACCAACCAGAGCTTGGTCGGCATACCTCGTGCGCTATTGACCAATCTGCGACTCCGCATTCTGATTGGGCAACACGATCCGGTGGATGCGGCCTTACTTGGACAATTAGCGAAGCCGGAAGCCGCGCCAGAGGTGGGCTATCGAATCACGCAGGCACAGCTGATTGGGCACGGCCAGCCTGGACGTCAGTTCTGGTTTACCGGCTTTAGGCCAGAGCGTCTGCCAGCTTCTGCTCCGGAAGTGAGTGAGCCTCGGCCACGCCAGCGTTGGTCACCTGACCAGCGTGAACGTTCAGGCCAAGTGCAAGCGAACCGTCGGCACGGCAGGCGGCGAGCCAACCGTGGTTGGCCAGTGCTCGCACATAAGGCAGGGTTGCATTCGTTAGCGCGTAAGTAGAAGTGTGAGGCACTGCTCCAGGCATGTTTGCTACGCAGTAGAACACGCTGTTGTGAACTTTGAACGTTGGATCAGCGTGAGTAGTTGGGTGACTGTCAGCGAAACATCCACCCTGGTCGATCGCGATGTCTACCAACACCGAACCAGGCTTCATGTTCTTGACCATTTCGTTGGTGACTAGTTTTGGTGCCTTTGCTCCTGGGATAAGTACTGCACCGATAACTAGATCTGCTTCGGCAACCGCACGGTTCAGTTCGAAGGTGTTGCTCACGATGGTCTTGACGCGACCGTTGTAGTGATCGTCGAGTTCGCGCAGGCGGTACAAGTTTGTGTCTAGCACTGTGACGTCTGCGCCCATGCCGGCTGCCATCACTACTGCGTTTGCACCAGCAACGCCAGCACCAATGACTGCAACCTTCGCTGGGCGAGTGCCAGGCACTCCTGAAAGTAGCACTCCGTTACCACCGTTGTGGCGAAGCAATGTTTCGGCACCAACCTGTGGCGCGAGTCGACCAGCGACTTCACTCATCGGAGCCAGTAGCGGAAGTGATCGGCTAGGAAGCTGAACAGTCTCGTAAGCGATAGCAGTTACCTTGTTGGCGATGAGTGCATCGGTGAGTGGACGATCAGCAGCGAGGTGTAGATAAGTGAAGAGGATGAGGTCGGGGCGAAGGTACTGGTACTCGCTCGCAATCGGTTCCTTTACTTTGAGCACCATGTCACCGGCCGCCCATGTTGCGGCGGCGTCTGGGCAGATGGTTGCACCCTGAGCGACGTACTCGTCGTCGTTGATGGCGGAACCGACTCCGGCTCCAGCCTGGATGAAGACCTGGTGTCCGGCGGCAACCAGCTCGTGCACTCCGGCCGGGGTGATGGCTACGCGGAATTCGTTGTTCTTGACTTCGGCAGGTACTGCGACCTTCATGATGCTCCCTCGGGCGGGTCAGACGCCCGTTCCTTCTTTACGATACCCCTTTGTTGGAATTGTCGTTTTTGGGCTTGGGGGTGGGTTTTATGTGGCAGTATTTTTTCTGGACGCAGTTTGGCGTTGCTGGTGTTGGTTGGGTCGAAAGGCCCTTTCGATTCAAGGAGTCGTAATGACTATTTCTAAT
>JBFYJA010000059.1:0-5654 GCA_041311675.1 Micrococcales bacterium
ATGAATACCAAAATCAGAATCAGCGGAATCACAATCAACTGATCGTGCGTGTAGGCATTCTTAACATCGAGTGCCTGCGCATCCAAACCACCAACGTAGGCATCTGCTCCATCGATGGTTTTTAGTTCATCGCGCATCGCGCCAATTGTTTTGTATGCAGCATCTGACTGACTCTCTGCATCGAGCACCACATTCAAGCGAGTGATGGTGCCATTGGTCGCTCCATCGGTTACCGAAGCAACTCCATCGATTGCAGATAGGGCCGTCTTGACCTCGGCCAGCTTGCCGTTGTTGACAACCACGATCGAAGGTGAGGTCTCACCCGCTGGGAAGGCATCGGCAATTACGTTCTGGCCAACCACGGCTTCCGGAGTCTTGAGGAAGCGGTCAGTAGCCGAAAGCCCAACCTGGATGCTGCCAGCACCCACTGCCAGCGCGGCAAGCACGACCACGCCGATAGCCGAGACGATTGCCGGCTTGCGGCTAACAGCAGTGCCAAGCTTGGCCCACAAGCCGCTCTCGCTCTTGTTCTTGCCGCCAAACTTTGGCACGAATGGCCAGAACAGGAAGCGACCGAAGATCACCAAAGCAGCTGGCAGGAATACCAGCGCGGCAATCATCGCGATGACCACACCGGTAGCACAAACGATTCCGAGAGAACGGTTTCCAGCCAAGTCGGCAAGTGACAAAGTCAACAGTGCCAAGGTCACTGTTGAACCCGAGGCGATAATCGCTGGACCAGCACCACGCAATGCCTTAGCCATCGCATTGTGACGATCTTCATTAAACAAAAGTTCTTCGCGGTAACGCGCAATCAAGAGCAACGCATAGTTGGTACCGGCACCAAACACCAGCACCGACAAAATTCCGGTTACCGATGCATCCGGGTAAATACCAAACATGTTTGCCACACGTCGAGCAAACTGCCCAGACATTCCGTCGGCAGTACCAACCACCAATAGTGGGACTAGCCAAAGCGTTGGTGAACGGTAAGTAATGAGTAGCAATACCGCAACCACGATCACGGTTGAAATGAGGAGTTTAAAGTCAGCACCAGCAAATACTCCGGCGAGGTCAGCTTGGAAACCCTCTGGTCCGGTGACATAAACATCTAGTCCCGTTGGCATTCCCTCTTTAGCAAGAGCGCGCAAATCTTCAACTCGCTGAGTAATTTCATCGGCTACTTCGGTCTTATCCATCGGCACGGTGATTACCGCAACGGTTTTGTTTTCCGAAATCGATGCTGGTGGAACAAATGCCTTACCAGCGATTTCAGCATTGGTGTATTCCAAGAATTTTTCGTTTGCACCACCGGTTGGCATCTGCAACTTCGGATTAAAGGTTCCCTGCAACCAGCTGGTCTGCTCGGCGGTGAATTCCGAATCCGAGGCATATACGATTACCGCAGCAGTGGAATCTGAACCAGGCAGATCAGCCAGCTTCTCGTCAACAATCACCGACTCTGCGGTTGCCGGAAGCCCTACTCCAGGAGAGGTCTCGACAATCTCAGCCTTGAGTGGCCCAAAAGCCAAACCAGCCAGAATAAAGCCCAAAACCATGGTCACATAGGCGGTCTTCTTGCCGGTAATAAAGCGAATGATTGCTGACATCGTTGTCTTCCCCTCGAAAGCAGTCCTATTAGGTACAACCGACGGGCTGAAAACTTATTCCCAGGTTCGAACTATTTGACGAACTTGGCCAATGCCGCGTTCAAGGTTGCCGATGGGCGCATTGCCTTCTGCACCAGCTCAACATTTGGACGGTAGTAGCCGCCGATGTCGATCGGTGATCCCTGAACTGCAATCAGTTCCTCCGCGATCTTCGCTTCGGCAGCAGTTAGTTCTGCAGCAAGTGCAGAAAACTTCTGTGCGAGATCGGCATCTGCAGTCTGTCCAGCGAGTTCCTGCGCCCAGTAGAGTCCTAGGTAGAAATGGCTACCGCGGTTATCGGTAGTGCCAATTTTTCGACCTGGTGAACGGTCGGCTTCCAGGAAGGTTCCGGTTGCGCGGTCGAGGGTATCGGCCAAGACCTGTGCTCGCTTGTTTCCAGTCACGTTTGCAAGGTGTTCGAATGATGCTGCGATTGCAAAGAACTCACCAAGTGAATCCCAACGCAAGTAGTTTTCTTCGAGGAACTGCTGAACGTGTTTCGGAGCAGAACCGCCAGCACCAGTCTCGAACAATCCACCTCCATTTAGTAGCGGAACGATCGAAAGCATCTTTGCGCTAGTGCCAACCTCAAGAATTGGGAACAAGTCAGTTAGGTAGTCACGCAAAACGTTTCCGGTAACCGAGATGGTGTCGAGTCCTTGACGGATGCGACCGAACGAGTACTTTGCTGCTGCGGCGTAATCCAAGATTTCGATGGTCAAGCCGTTGGTGTCGTGCTCACCGAGGTAGTTCTTAACCTTGGCGATCAACTCAGCATCGTGTGCACGGTTCTGGTCCAACCAGAAAACAGCAGGAACGTTAGTTGCACGAGCGCGAGAAACTGCAAGCTTCACCCAGTCGCGAACTGCAACGTCCTTGGTCTGAGTTGCGCGCCAGATGTCACCCTGCTGTACTTCGTGCGAGAGCAAAACCAGACCTGCAGCATTGATTACATCAACGCGGCCAGCAGACTTGATCTCGAAGGTCTTGTCGTGGCTTCCGTATTCCTCAGCTGCCTGAGCCATAAGCCCAACGTTCGGCACGGTGCCGATGGTCGCTGGGTCCAGCGGACCATTAGCAATCATGTCGTCGAAGGCAGTCTGGTAAAGGCTGGCATAAGAAGAGTCTGGAATCACAGCCAGGGTGTCATCCTCAGAGCCGTCCTTGCCCCAAAGCTTTCCACCATTGCGAATCAAAGCCGGAATGGATGCATCGACAATTACGTCGGAAGGAACGTGCAAGTTGGTGATGCCCTTGTCGCTGTTCACGTAACTGATACGCGGGCCATTGTTAAGTGCAGCATCAAAAGCAGCGGCAATTTCAGAGCCGTTTGCAACTGATGCTAGTCCATCAAGAATCGAACCGAGTCCGTCATTTGCACTTAGCCCTGCAGCAGCCAAGTCATCGCCGTACTTTGCAAAAACATCAGCAAAGAAAGCCTTCAACACGTGACCGAACAAAATCGGGTCGCTGACCTTCATCATGGTTGCTTTTAGGTGTAGAGAGTAAAGAACGTTGTCACTCTTTGCCTGTGCCAGAGTTTCGAAAAGGAACTTGTCGAGTTCGGCAGAGTTCATAAAAGTTGCATCGATAATCTCGCCGGCTAGAACCTTAAGTCCTGCCTTGAGATCAGTTGCAGTTCCATCGGCTGCGATGTGGCGAATAGTAAGCACATCGTCAGCACCCATAACCACAGACTTCTCATTGCTGAAGAAGTCATCGTGACCCATAGTTGCAACGCGAGTCTTTGAGCCGGCAGGGAATGGCTTGTTCACATGTGGGTGCTTGCGAGCATATGCCTTAACCGATGCAGGCGCGCGACGGTCACTGTTACCTTCGCGAAGCACTGGGTTAACTGCACTTCCCTTTACCTTGTCGTAACGCTTGCGAGCATCACGCTCGGCATCGGTGGTTGGCTCGTCAGCATAATCAGGAACTGCAAAGCCAAGAGCCTGAAGTTCGGCGATGGCTGCCTTTAGCTGAGGAATCGAAGCCGAGATGTTCGGAAGCTTAATGATGTTGGCTTCTGGAGTGGTTGCCAATTTGCCTAGCTCAGCAAGTGCGTCATTAACACGCTGATCCGCAGGAAGAGTGTCTGAGAAAACCGCAAGGATACGTCCAGCGAGCGAGATGTCGCGGGTTTCGATGTTCACATCTGCTGCTGCGGCATATGCCTGCACGATTGGCAGCAAAGAAGCAGTTGCTAGCGCTGGTGCTTCATCTGTATAGGTGTAAAAAATGGTTGAATCGTTCACGACGAGTCATTCTCCGCTCTGAGACTTTGAAACTAACCTTCCAAGCCTACCGGCAGCGTGAGTAGCGACGTTTTATCGCAAGTGCCAAAAAATAGATAGTTAGACCAAACCCAAACTTGAAGAGGGGATTCTCCGTATCAAAAGGAACGTCTTCGCGACTGGCTTCAACTGCTGCCATAGAGCGAGGTAGGTCAAACGGTAGCTTGCCTTCAGGTTGCGCTTCGCCGAATAGGACTTTCAAAAGTGCACTGTCGGCGGCACCATAGTCGGCGACAATCGCCTTCATACCTTCCACTACCGCAGCGAGAATTGCCGGGCGATCCCGGTACCCTGCGGTTCGACTATCTCAAGAGACCCCAGTTATTTATTAGTCAAGCAACCCTTAACGGATTTGTACCATATGCTTCCGATTCCACCCATTTACCGAAAAGTAAAGGGAATAGCAGTTTCAGCCTTGGCATTTGGATAAATGTTTCTCAGCTATTCGAACTTCTGCAGAATTGATTTTCCTGATTACGATTTTCAAACTTATTTGGAATGAGAAACACTCAAGTTTGAAAAATAGGCTTCTGTGCCAATGTCCACTCGCAAACCGACGCGTCCCGATTGCGATTTGCAAAGTGATCCATCAACAGCTAATACTTTTTCACCATTTACGTATGAAGTAACGCCATCGTCGCTGACTTCAAGTTTCAGAGTTATCCATTCATTCAAGCCAAGATTCGCCGCTGCTTCGTATATTCCAGGAAATTTCTCGCGCAATACGTCAAACTTTGCATTTGGAAAGGCAAAGTATTGAATACCTCTGACATTACGAGGAGCAGGAGGGTTCTCCTTCAATCCGTTTGTGCCACGAATGTAAACTGACTCAAAATTCTTCACGTCCTCATCAATGTGATACGCAAGCCCCGAAAAACCTCGATCTTCCGGCTGTGCATCGTGAGCAAGCGTCGTATAGATGTCAACCTCAAGGGTGCCGGCCAAAAAGTCAATTGGAAGAATTACAAAGTTTTCAGTATCGATGTAGTCCACGTCAGGAAGTCCAGTTTCCCGAATGTCTGGAGGTAAGGCCACCCAGACACAATCGCGCCCGTCGAAATCGCGAACTTCGGCAACTACTTTGCTCATTTGAGCTCCAGCAGGAATTGTCTTCAAATCGTAAAAAGTCATGTTTTAACACCCCAGTCAAAAAATTGGCGCACTTACGGTAACACGTTTGAGTGCCAAGTGGCTTAGGAATTGTAATCTGAGTCGGTTACAGCTTCGTAAAATGTTGCGTATGTGCCGTCTTCCCCCACTCCATTGATATGAAGGTGGGTCATCATCTCTTCTGCACAGGCGCCATGCCAATGGTGTTCATTAGGTTCAATCACAACAACGTCCCCCGGACGTATTTCTTCAGGTGGACCACTCCTTCGCCCAACTAAACCAACCCCCTCGGTGACAATCAGGGTTTGGCCGAAGGGGTGACTGTGCCAAAAAGTTCGTGCTCCTGGAGAGAATGTGACGCTACCAATAGCGAGATTATTGCTGTCACTCGGTTGCTTGAGGTTGTTCATGTAGGCAACCCCGGTAAACCAATTTGAAGGACCGACCTGAGTATCAGGGTGCGTTCGTCTAACTTCCATGAGTCAAATCTTAGGTTTAAAGTAAAACCCCAGCCGTGGAGGGCTGGGGTTTTGTGGCTAGTGAGGGATTCGAACCCCCGAAGGCTGAGCCGGCTGATTTACAGTCAGATCCCTTTGGCCGC
>JBFYJA010000060.1:0-5610 GCA_041311675.1 Micrococcales bacterium
AAAAAATAGCTGAAAGATACGAGGTTAATAAAGATGAGCCGTAAACCAAATCTTGCGTTAGTTGGTGCAACCGGTGCCGTTGGCACAGTCATGATTGACATCATTAACAACCGCGAGAACATTTGGGGCGAGATTCGTCTTATCGCTTCTCCTCGTTCTGCAGGCAAGAAGATCAAGGTTCACGGCGAAGACCTAACTGTGGTTGCACTTTCTGCAGAGGCATTCGAAGGCATCGACATCGCGATGTTCGATGTGCCAGACGAGGTTTCAGAAGTGTGGGCTCCGATTGCTGCCGAGAAGGGCGCAGTCGCAGTAGATAACTCAGCAGCATTCCGTATGAACGACCAGGTGCCACTAGTGGTTCCAGAGGTTAACCCAGACCAGGCAAAGAACCGTCCGCTTGGCATTATTGCAAATCCAAACTGCACCACTTTGACCATGATGGCCGCGATGGGTGCGCTTCACCGCAAGTGGACCCTGAAAGAACTAATCGTTTCTTCATACCAGGCTGTTTCTGGTGCTGGTGCAGAAGGTATCAACGAGCTTGCCGCTGAACTTGCAGTTGTAGGTCAGGACCCAACTCTTGGAACCAATACCTCAGACGTTAAGGCGGCTCTTGCTCACGCAGGAAACGATCTTTCGAACTCACCTTGGCACTACCCAATCGCGCTGAACGTGATCCCGTTCGCTGGCTCGCTAAAGGCTGGCGGCCACTCATCTGAGGAGATGAAGGTTCGCGACGAGTCTCGCAAGATCCTTGGCATCTCAGACCTAAAGGTTGCCGCGAGCTGTGTTCGCGTGCCGGTTCAGGTGGCTCACTCGCTAACCGTTCACGCAACTTTCGCTAGCCCGGTAACTCCAGACGAGGTTCGCCACGTGCTTGAGCAGCAACCAACCGTCCGCGTGCTCGACGACCCAGCCAACCACGTTTACCCAACTCCAAACCAGGTTGCCGGACAGGACCCAACTTTCGTTGGTCGTATCCGTCAGGCGCTGGACTTTGACAACAGCATCGAACTATTCGTTGTGGGCGACAACCTTCGCAAGGGTGCCGCATTGAACACCTACGAAATCGCCGAGCTAGTCGCCAAAGAGTTTTAATTCCCTGCGTTAGTCTTTGACTATGCGCAAGGTTTTTTCAGTAGTTAGTGCGATTGCACTTCTCGTTGCCTTGGCGGGGTGTGCCAGCGATGGAACGCCATCTGGCCCAAATCAATCTTCGATTAGTCAGCCAACTCCAGATGCATCACTAATTCCAATCGCGCCTGGCACAGAGGTCAAGGCAGTCGACTACACCCTCTTCGATGTTGGTTTCGACGAGTACCTGTTCAAGGCTGGCGATGGTCCAGTTTGGTGCACTGTCAACTCAGTTGAAAACTGGTCGCTCTGCGAGATGAACGAAGCAGCTGCCGAATACGCACCTCTCGAAACCCCAGCTGACTGCGAAGGTAGCTACGGTTACCAAATCAAGTTGTATGCAGATTCGTCAACTAAGCCAGGCTTCATCTGCAGTGGCGGTTACTACTCGGATGCCTCAGTGGCTCAGACTCTAAACTCTGGTGAGAAGATCACGGTCGGCGACATTACCTGTTACGTCAACGAAATCACTGCTCGTTGCGACAACAAGTCGGGGCAGTACATCGCACTTGGCCCTAAAGTTTGGGCAGCAGAGTAATAACTCGCACTTCTGGGTTATTCCAGAATCGCACTGGCGCATAAATCGAATTACCCAGTCCGGCAGCCACGTTTAGTAGCATCACTTTCTCGTTGAACAGCCAAGCGCTGAGACCTTTTGCATACTTGGTTGGTAGGTCGCTGTTGGTGGTCAGTGCACCAATAATGGGGAAGCGTACTTGACCGCCGTGGGTGTGGCCCGCAAACATAATGTCTGCGCCAGCTTCTGCGAAGCCCTCGATTACACGACGATATGGAGCGTGGGCGACGCCGATAATGAGGTCATTCTTGAGCTTCTTTACTGTGTTTAGGTCGTCGAGTTTGTCGTGAGGATCGTCAACTCCAATGAAGCCGATCTTGGTTCCGTTGATTGTGATTTCGGCGGAGCGGTTGTTGAGGTTTTTCCAACCATGATTTTCGAAGGCGTTGATTAGTTCATCGGTAGCCAGCGGGCGAGAGTTGTCGGGAGTAGATGGAGCTCGCAGGTAGCCAAACGGATTTTTAATTCTTGGAGCGTAGTAGTCGTTTGAGCCATTGACGAATACTCCAGGCACTTTCAGAATTTCGCTGTAACTGTCGATGACATTGTGAATTACATTTTGGTGACCAAGGTTGTCGCCGGTGTTGACGATCAAATCCGGAGCTTCACTCATTAGTGATTTGATGAAAGCTTGTTTACGTTTCTGCCAAGGTGCCATGTGTACATCGCTGATGTGCAGAACCCGAATTGCCTTCGCGCCTTTTGGTAGCACATGCGCTTCGCTGTGATGAATGACGAAGCGCCAGCGGGCAAAGGTCATTCCGTAGGCAAGTACAAGTGCTGCAGCTAGAAGATTCCAGCCCCACCAGGTCATGGAGTTATGGCCCCGCGCTAATAATCAGCAGTATGGCTCCGTTACCTGCTGCAGAGGTTCCAACCGCAGGGTCGGTGCCTATGACTAGACCCTTAGCGATGGTTGGAGACTTCACAAAGTATTGGGTCTGGGAAGCCTGTGGTTCACTGACCGCTGAGAATCCGGCAGCCAGAAGTTTTGCCTTTGCTGCTGCCACGGTGAGGCCAGCTACATCAGGTACCGGGGAGTTACCTCCCTTTGAAATGTAGATCTTGATCTGGCTACCGCGAGGTACTGAAGTACCGGCGGCCGGGCGAGTGTAAGCAACGGTTCCAGCCGGCTGCGATGAGGTGACCGGAGTGCTAACGATCGCAAAGTTGAGGTCGCCTGACTTGATGTTCTGGCCACCAGTTGCCGGGATTTGTCCGCCAATGCCAGGCACGGTGACCATGGTTGCTGCAATCATGTCGGCCGGTGGGGAAGCCAGCGGGCCACCAGGGTAAAGCTTGTTTACCTGCTGCATTGTGGTTCGCCAGATATCGTGACGCACTGTGTTTCCAGCTTTGTCGTTCAAGCGAATGCCTGGCAGAGCAACCGAACCAGATACGTTACCAACCCAGGTTGCAGTACCAACTGCAGAAGAGAAGCCAGTCATCCAAGTTTGAACACCGGAGTCTGTGGTTCCGGTCTTACCGGCAAGCGGGGTGTTGTCGCCGGTGCTCGAAGCCCCACCGGTACCACCAGAAATTACGCGCTGCATTGCGTAGGTCATACCAGCTGCTACTTCAGGTGTCACAGCTTGTGAACATTGACTCTTTGGCACGGTTAATTCTTTTTGGGTTTGACGAACAATCACTTTGTCGATTGCTGTTGGCGAGCAGTAAATTCCCTTGTTCGCCACACCAGCAACTGCAGCTGCCATAGTGAGTGGTGCAATTTCGTTAACACCAAGAATTGATGAAGGAATCGATTGCAACTCGGTGCCATCGGCGCGGTGCACTCCAAAACGCATTGCAAGATCTCGAATGTCGCACAGGTCAAGCTGATTTGCCATCGATGCGTAAGCGGTGTTTACCGACATAGCGGTTGCCTGAACCACTGAAAGATCTTCTGGTTCTTTAACGATGTTCTTTGGTTGCCAGTCGCCAACCAAACCACCGCAACGCGATGACCAGTCGGCTGCGTTCCAGTTGCGCACTCGACCATCAACGTGATCGCCAAGACGCTTGCCAACGGTCAGCCACTGGCCGAGTGTGAAAATCTTGTAGGTCGAACCGGTCTGGAAACCGCTCGATCCGCCGTAAGTCTTGTCGCTAGAGAAGTTCACCGAAGTGTGACCCTGCTCGCCGCTGTTGGTCTGGTCGTAGATGCGGTTCTCAGTCATGGCAAGGATGCGGCCGGTGCCCACCTGTACCGATACAGTCGCTGAGCCGATGTGGTGCTCGTTGGTAGGTGGCACCCACTTCATGGTTGCGTCGTAGGCAGCCTGCTGAACGGTCATGTCCATTGAGGTGTAAATCTCTAGACCACCGCGACGAAGAAGGTTCTCGCGGTCTTCAGGGGTTGGTCCGAATTCTTGGTTGTTACGAATTGTCCACACTGCAAAGTCGCAATAGAAAGCTGCAACCTGGTTACCTTCACAACCGCTTGGTGTGTGAGTCAAGTTTGTTTTGATTGGTTGGCTCTTGGCTTGGCTTGCCTGTTCGCCGGTGATGTAACCTTCACTGCGCATATTGTCGATCACATAGTTACGACGAGATAGTGCGCGGTTTAAGTTTGACGGTTCATCTGGGCGGTAGTCGTTTGGTGACTTCAACATCGCGGCCAGCATCGCAGCCTGTGGAATATCTAGTTGGCTTGCCTTCACGCCGAAGTAATAATTAGCCGCTGCCTCAACACCGTTGATCTGGTTTCCAAAGAACGAAAGATTCAGGTAACCGGCAAGAATTTCTTGCTTGCTAGCAACGCCTTCTAGCGCAACAGCCAAACGCATTTCGCGAAGCTTGCGGTCGATTGTGGTTGCAGTTGCGTCGGCAATCGCTTGTTCGTTACCGCTGAGGTTCGCGGCTTCGACCAGAGAGTTCTTTACGTACTGCATCGTGATGGTTGATCCACCTGGACCACCACCCCCCATGGCAACGTTGGTAAGAGCCGCACGAATAAGTGAGACGATGTCAACACCGGCGTGCTGGAAGAATCGAGGGTCTTCGGTGGCGACCACTGCGTTGCGAACGTTCGGCGACATCTCGTTGTAGTCAATCGAGATTCGGTTTTCGCTGTAGAACTTGGCAACCTCAACCGGCTGACCATCCTTAAGCCCGTAAAGGGTCGAAGCCTGTGATCCATTGACAGGCTTGATGTAGTCGGGGAGGTTTTCGAAGATTGAGACACCGGCTGAAGCGGCGATTCCACCGATTAGGAGGGCCGGAGCCAAGATAGCGATGGCTAGAACTCCCGCAATCGAGCTCAAACCGGTGAATTTGAGGATTGCGCTGAGGAAGGTCTCTTGTTTCTTGCCGCCAGCCATAACCTCTAGGTTACCCGACAGAGTCTGGGATAATTCTGACTATGACTAAGTGGGAATACCTGACAACACCTCTACCTCCGCACAACCAGACCGTTATTTTGAACGACTGGGGCAAGGATGGCTGGGAATTAGTCTCAATTACGACCAATTTGCAGGGCGGAATGATCGCCTTCTTCAAGCGCCCTCTGGAGGCCTAAATGTCACAAATCGAACAGCGCCTCATTGAGCTCGGCTTCCCTCTACCTGAGCTAGCCAAGCCGGTAGCCGCCTATACCGCTGCAGTGGTTTCGGGCAACCTGGTCTTCACAGCCGGTCAGCTGCCATTCGTTGAAGGCAAGCTTCCAATCACCGGCAAGGTGGGAGAGGGTCAGGGTCTGGTCGATGCTCCACTAGCCAAAGACATGGCTCGACTATCTGTTTTGAACGCGCTCGCGGCTGTGAAATCAGTCATCGGCGACCTCGACCGAATCACCCGCGTGGTTAAAGTTGTCGGATTCGTCGCTTGTGTTCCAGAATTCACCGGACACCCTGGCGTCATGAACGGCGCGAGCGAATTCCTCGGCGAAGTTTTCGGCG
>JBFYJA010000061.1:0-5590 GCA_041311675.1 Micrococcales bacterium
GTCAGCGATTGCTGATGGGTTCTTCTCTGCGCGTAGTGAGTCGCAGAAATCTTCGTGCATAACTTTGCGCGCAAGTGATCCAAGAATTTCCAGGTGAGTGCCTTCACCAGATGCAGGTGCTGCGATTAGGAAAATCAAAGTTGATGGTCCGTCGTCTGCGCCGAAGTCGACACCTTTACTTGTAGTTGCAACGGCAACTGATGGAACAACAACGAGATCGCTTTGTGCGTGTGGAATAGCTATTCCACCTTCGATGCCGGTTGGGAAATGTTCTTCGCGGCGAGCAACTGCTTCTAGGTAACCTTCGATTTCGGTTACACGACCTGCGTCAACAAGACGTTGCGCTAACAGTCGGGTTGCTTCTTCTTTAGTGCTTGCGTCGATGTCGACGATCACAATTTCAGGGATGGTGATGGGGGTGCTCAATGCATGGCTCCTTGAGTAATAACGGTCACGCTGGCGTGCCTCCTTTGTCCCTCACCGTTGAGTTATGACAAAGATACTCAGCAAGTTGTCAGAAACGTGGAAGGTAACACAAAACCGTTACCGAAAATTGACCTTTATTTTGTGGTACTCCTACAAAGGATTTGTAGGCCAAAATAGGCAAAAATAGTCCGAATTCCGCTCAATTGGCGGGTTCCAGCCATTTCTGACACACTTATCTCAGATACATTACCCGCTCTTGCCTTGTGGAGGTCCCAAATGGCTCAGTTCAGCCTAGAAGTCACTGTTTTAGACCCGATTGGCCTACATGCCCGTCCGGCTGGGCAGATTGTGAAGCTAGTAAAGGAGTCTGGCCTAGAGGTCTCAATCGGGCGTCCTGGCGAGGAGTTTGCCAAGGCTAACTCGGCTCTGCGTCTAATGGCCCTAAAGATCAAGACCGGCGAGGTTTTGACCCTAGAGGTTGAGGCTTCGGACGAAGGCACCGCCCAGGGCATCGCGGCTCAGATCCAAGAATTCCTAAAGGGCTAGTAAATGGCTGGTTTGGCTAGCGGAGCGGTTCTCAAGGGCCTTGGAGTGGGCCTAAACGCGGTGGCAGCACCGGTTTACAAGGTCGCTCCGATGCAGGCCCTACCGGCTTGGAGCAAATCTAGCCAATCGGTCGAGGCTGAAAAGACCGCGCTGCAAGCGGCGATTGCTGCCGTTGCCGGAGACCTGGACGAATTGGGTGCTGGCGTAGGCGGAACCTCTGCCGAAATCTTTGAAGCATTGAAGTTCTTGCTCGAAGACGAAGAACTCTTTGAAGTTGCCGAAGGTCACCTTGCTGAAGGTTGGACTGCTGGCGCAGCATATGGAAAAGCAGTTGACGAGTTTGCCGAGTTGCTTGGTGGCGACCCAGACTTCGACGAGCGTGTAAAAGATTTGCAAGACATCTCAAAGCGAGTGCAGGCAAACCTCGCTGGCATTCACGTTGGTTTGGAATTACCAACTTCTGGTTCATTCGTAATTGTTGGCGATGACTTCTCTCCTGCCGACACCGCACAATTTACTCCTGCGGTAGTTGGTGTGATCACACTCAAGGGTGGTCCAACTTCTCACACCGCAATCATTTGTCGTTCACGTTCAATTCCTGCAGTTGTTTCTTGTGGTGAAGCAGCTGCGTTGGAAAACGGCGATCTAGTTTTGGTTGACCCGGTTGGCGACCGCGTTGTTTTCGGTGGCGATATGTCATCGGCAACTCAGGCAATTACTTTTGTCGACACTGGTCGCGATCCGATTGTTCCGGTTCGCTCAAACATTGGTTCGGTTGAAGATGCGCGCAAGGCAGCCGAGGCAAACGCCGATGGCGTTGGTTTGTTCCGCACCGAGTTGTTGTACTTATCTGCACAGACACAGCCTTCGGTTGAGGCGCAGTCGGCTTCTTACGCAGAGGTCCTGGCAGCCACTCCTGACGGGCCAATCGTTGTGCGCACTATCGACGCAGGTAGCGACAAGCCGGTGCCGTTCTTGAACATGGGTCACGAAGATAACCCGTCTCTCGGTGTTCGCGGATACCGCTTGATTGTTGAGCACAAGCAGTTCATCGTTGATCAGTTGCAGTCGCTCGAGTTTGCTCGCGCACACACTGGCAAAGAAGTTTGGGTAATGGCTCCGATGATTGCCACTGCCACCGAGGCCCGCGAATTTGCAGAGCTCGCTCGTAGCATCGGTAAGTTCAAGGTTGGCATCATGGTGGAGACACCTTCGATCGTTACTCAGATTGCTGACCTCAAGGGACAGATTGATTTCTTGTCGGTTGGAACAAATGACTTGTCTCAGTATTTGTTTGCAGCCGACCGCATGAACCCGGCACTTGGACTTTTGTTGAACCCATGGCAGCCAGGTTTGATTCGCACTCTTGCTCGAATTGCGTCGGAGTCACTCGAAGCTGGAATCTCATCTGGTGTTTGTGGCGAGAGCGCGAGTGATCCTGCGTTCGCTGTCGTGCTTGCCGGTTTGGGTATGAAGTCAGTTTCTTCGTCACCGTCTCAGGTGAAGGCAGTTAAGGCTGCGCTTTCTGCAGTGACCATGGAGGATGCCAAGCGCATTGCCACTGAGGTGCAGAAGTTCAGCACCGCAGACGAAGCCAAGGCATACGTGCTTGGCGAACTCGCAGCACTGAATTAGTTCTATGGATTCAAAAAAGCGCACCCTCGGTAAAACCGTCAGTTGGTACATCTTTCACAACTGCATGATGTTCACCATCACCTATTTACTGACTCACAGTTGGGAAATCGGTGTGGCGATTGCGCTCCTGCAGACCCTCGGTGAATCGGTCTTGTATTACATCCACGAGCGCATTTGGTTGCGCATTAAGCCTAAGAGCAAAGATGTCAAATAATCAGCGAACCAAAGTAACTATCGTCGGGGCAGGAGCCGTTGGTTCGTCGATGGCTTATGCGATGTTGATTCGCGAAAGCGCTCGCGATGTTGTGCTCTACGACATCGACGCCGCAAAAGTGACCGCAGAGGTATTAGACCTTGCTCATGGCACACAATTCACCGGTTCGAGCACCATCAATGGTGGTTCAGATATTTCACTTACGGCGCAGAGTGATGTAATCGTGATTACCGCTGGCGCTAAACAAAAGCCTGGGCAGACTCGCCTCGAACTTGCCGTTGTGAATTTCAAGATTCTTGAGAGCATGCTTCCGCAACTACACCAGCTTTCACCGAATGCCATTTTTGTTTTGGTTACAAATCCTTGCGATGTATTGGCCACTGGCGCAATGAAAATTCTCGGCTTGCCAGCCAATCGGGTTTTCAGCTCTGGCACAGTCCTCGACTCGTCGCGTCTGCGTTGGTTACTTGGCGATCGTCTAGGCGTAAACACTTCAAACGTTCACGCTTTGATTATTGGAGAGCACGGGGACTCGGAATTCCCGCTTTGGTCGCAGGCGACCATCGGACCAGTGCCCCTCGCCGAATGGAAGACCCAGGATGGTCACCCGCTCAGCTTCGAAGAGTTGAATACTATTCACAACCTGGTGAAGACCGCTGCCTACAAGGTCATCGATGGCAAGGGAGCCACCAACTACGCAATTGGGCTATCAGGCGCTCGAATCGTGGAGGCTATCCTCACCGATGAAGAGGCGATTCTTCCGGTGAGTTCAGTGCTTTCTGGCTACCACGGTATTTCTGGCCTAGCAATGTCGGTGCCAACTTTGGTAAATCGCCAAGGTGCCGCTCGCACTATCGAGGTTTCTATGAACTCGACCGAACAGAAAGCCTTTGAGCTATCGGCTTCGGCAATTTCTGAATCATTAAAGAAACTCGGTCTCTAGGAACAAAATCGCTCGATTTTGGTTCATACCTATATGAGCATTTTCGATACCGAAGTGACTCTGATTGACGGAACTACCAAAACGCTTGCTGCGTTGGCCAAGGGCCCGATTCTCGTGGTCAACGTGGCATCGCGTTGTGGTCTGACTCCGCAATACGAGGCACTTGAAGCACTGCAAAAGAAGTATGGCGCCAAAGGGTTCACCGTGCTTGGCGTGCCGTCTGATCAGTTCAAGCAGGAGTTGGCCTCGAATGCCGATGTTGCTTCTTATTGCTCAACCACCTGGGGTGTCACCTTCCCGATGACTGAGAAGGCCATGGTCAATGGCCGAAACCGCCACGAGCTCTATAAGTCATTGGTAAAGACCAAGGATGGCATGGGGTTGGCTGGGCCGGTGATGTGGAACTTTGAGAAGTTCTTGGTTGGCAAGGATGGCAAGATTCAGCGCTTCCGCCCAACCACCAAGCCAGACGACCCTAAGGTAATCTCGGCTATCGAAGCTGCGCTATAGATCGTTTTCGGCGCGGAACACCGCAACGATTGCGTTGGCGTGACCGTGGCCCATTTCGTGTTCGTTCTTTAGCACGGCAACCATCTCCATGTGGGCGAGATTCTTGTGCTTCTTTAGAATCTTCATCCAATGATCAATCGGCTTGCCATACTTCTTCTCGATAGAAGGAAAGTAACTCTTTGGTCCCTGAACTTTTTCTGCCATGACTTCAGATTACTTGCCGGCGAGAATTTCCTTAACGCGAGGCACGACTTCGGTTGCGTAGAGAGTGATGTTGCGAAGTAGTCGGCTCTGCGGAATTGGTCCGTTTGAGTATTTGAGATCGAAGCGTTGAGCGCCAACTGATTCCATTGCGTATGCAATTTTGCGAGCAACAGTTTCTGGGGAGCCAACATACATCGAACCGTGAAGCACTTCACTCATGTAGTGGCCGTGAGTTGCTTCTCCCCAGCCGCGTTCACGACCGATGCGTCCGAATGAGCCTTGGTAGTAAGGCCAGAATTCTGCTTGCGCTTCTTCGTCGGTTGGTGCGAGGTATCCAGGTGAGTGAATCGAAACTGGAAGTTGTTCTTTGCCGAATTCTTTGAGTTGGTTTCGGTAAAGCTGAGCGAATGGGGCAAAGCGTGCTGGGTCGCCACCGATGATGGCAAGTGCCATCGGAATGCCATGACGTGCTGCACGCACGACTGACTCTGGTGATCCGCCAACACCAACGCGAAGGTTCATGTGTCCGCTGTGTGATCGTGGGTAAACAATTTGGTTACTCAAACTTGGAGTGTGGTGACCGGTCCAGGTGACTGGCTGCTCTTTGAAAAGTTCTACGAGTAATTCGAGTTTTTCTTCGAAGAGTGAGTGGTAGTCGGAGAGGTTGTATCCGAACAGCGGGAAGCTCTCTGTGAATGATCCACGACCGGCAGTAATTTCTGCACGGCCACTTGATAGTGCATCAATCGTGGCGAAGCGTTGGTAAACGCGAATTGGGTCGTCGCTCGAAAGCACGGTTACGCCGGTGCCGAGCTTGATGTTTTTGGTGACGGTCGCGATGCCGGCGAGGATGGTGTCTGGGGCGCTCACCGCGAAGTCGTCGCGGTGGTGCTCGCCGATGTTGAAGCCGTAGAGTCCGAGCTCGTCTGCAAGTTTTGCCTGCTCAACGATGTTGCGGATGGTTTGGGCGTCGCTCTGGCGATTGCCCTGCTCGTCGACGCTGGTGTCGCCAAAGGTGTCGAGACCGAACTGAAGTTCATTGATGTTCATGACTTTGATACGACTATTTCCAATTATACATATGGCAATCCTACACAATCCATCAAAAAAAT
>JBFYJA010000062.1:0-5546 GCA_041311675.1 Micrococcales bacterium
GAGGAGGGTTACGGTCCTGTAGGTATTGAACTGCGAGCACAACTTCCACTGGTAGATGACCAAGGTCGAGCCGCCGGTTTTCGTCAAGCGCGATTCATTGGATTCGATGGACCACGTTGGTGTTTGCGTGGCACAGTAAGCGGTGCCGCACTAATGGATCAAAATGCTGCCGCCGCAATCAACGATTTGTTTAGAACTGTGATTGTGCACCGTGGTGATACACCGTTGCCACCGAGCGAACCACTTCCACTATCAGTTCCAACCGGTTCAGTTTTGCCTCCAGGTATGAAGTAGTTCATGGCAGCCGATCAGAACAGTGAATCCGCCGCTTCGCGGCTCGGCATTCGTCAGATTGATGGCAAAACAGAGTTTGACCATAAGTCGATCCTGGCAACGATGGGCGGCTGGCAAGGGATTGCAGAATCCGTAGGTCCTGGCTTTATGTTTGTGCTTATTTTTGCGCTGACTAATGACGCCGTTCTTGGGATTATTTGGGCATCGGTAGTTGCTGTGGCTTTCATAATTCTTCGATTGGTTCGGCGAAAGAGTCTGGTTCAAGCCCTGAGCGGCCTTCTGGGCATAGTTCTTGCCGCTTGGTTGGCATTGCGTGATGGCGGGGCGTCACGCGATTACTTCGTAACTGGCTTCATCACAAACCTCGCTTACCTGGTCCCACTTGGCATTTCGGTCTTGATTCGTTGGCCCCTTATAGGCGTACTGATGGGAATGCTGCTACGCGAGGGGTCAACGTGGCGTAAGAATCGCTATGAAATGCGAGTTTTCACCTTGGCCACGCTCCTTTGGGTTGGCCTTTTTGCGGGGAGGCTGCTTGTGCAATACCCGCTCTACTTGGCAAATAACCTGGAAGCGCTTGGAATTATGCGTTTAGCCATGGGTCTACCGCTTTATGCTGCCGTATTGTGGCTGAATTGGCTTATGGTCCGTGGCGTCTTCAAACGCCGCGGCTAATGGTATTTTTAGAGCTAGCAACGTAGCTCAGATTGAGGATTTTCAATGTCAAAGGTAAATAGTTTTGGTTCGGCCGCCCAACTCCAGGTGGGTGACAAGAGTTATCAGATTTTCCGTCTTGATTCCGTAAACGCTAAGACTTTGCCTTACAGCCTCAAGATTCTGCTTGAGAACATGTTGCGTACTGAAGACGGCGCCAACATCACAGCTGATCACGTAAACGCACTGGTCAATTGGGTTCCAACCGTGGAACCTGACACAGAAATCCAATTCACTCCTGCACGTGTAATCATGCAGGACTTCACCGGTGTGCCTTGTGTGGTCGACCTCGCAACAATGCGCGAGGCTGTGTCAGAACTCGGTGGAGACCCTAAGCGCATTAATCCACTTGCACCTGCCGAATTGGTTATCGACCACTCTGTTGTGATTGATGTTGCAGGTACGCCTGATGCTTTCGAAAAGAACGTTGAATTCGAATACGAGCGCAACGGTGAGCGTTACCAGTTCCTACGTTGGGGTCAAACTGCGTTTGATGACTTTAAGGTAGTTCCACCTGGAACCGGAATTGTCCACCAGGTAAATATTGAATATCTAGCTCGCACTGTCATGACCCGTGAGGTTAATGGAATCGTTCAGGCTTATCCTGACAGTTGTGTTGGTACCGACTCACACACCACCATGGTTAATGGTCTCGGTGTTCTAGGTTGGGGAGTTGGCGGAATTGAGGCCGAGGCGGCAATGCTTGGTCAGCCGGTATCGATGTTGATTCCAAAGGTTGTCGGCTTTAAATTGACTGGCAGCATTCCAACTGGAGCAACAGCTACTGACGTTGTGTTGACAATCACTGAACTACTGCGTAAGCACGGTGTAGTTGGTAAGTTCGTTGAGTTTTACGGTGAGGGTGTTACTTCGGTTCCGCTAGCAAACCGCGCAACCATCGGAAACATGTCACCTGAGTTTGGGTCCACCGTTGCAATCTTCCCGATTGACGATGTGACTTTGGACTACCTACGTGTTACTGGACGTCCTCAAGAACAAATTGACCTAGTCGAGGCTTACTCGAAGGCACAGGGACTTTGGCACGATCCAGCAATCGAGCCTCGCTACAGCGAATACTTGGAGTTAGATCTCAGTACCGTTGTACCGTCGATTGCTGGCCCTAAGCGCCCTCAAGATCGCATCGTATTGAGCAAGGCTAAGGAGTCCTTCGAGTCCGTTTTGCCTACCTACGCGCCTCAGAAGAGTAATCCAGCTACTGTTGCCGGTCATGACTTCAGCGTTGACCACGGACACGTGACAATCGCATCGATTACTTCATGCACCAACACCTCAAATCCATCAGTTATGTTGGCTGCTGGCTTGTTGGCTAAAAAGGCAGTCGCCAAGGGGCTCAAGGCAAAGCCATGGGTTAAGACCTCATTGGCGCCGGGCTCAAAAGTTGTAACTGAGTACTACGAAAAGGCTGGCCTAACTGGCGACCTAAATGCTCTCGGCTTCAACTTGGTGGGTTACGGATGTACCACTTGTATTGGTAACTCGGGTCCACTGGACGAATCAATTTCAGCAGCGATTAACGAAAACGACCTCGCAGTGACAGCTGTGCTTTCTGGTAACCGTAACTTCGAAGGTCGAATTAATCCAGATGTGAAGATGAACTATCTCGCATCACCTCCTCTTGTTGTTGCATACGCAATTGCTGGAACTATGGACTTCGATTTTGAGAACGAAGCTCTCGGTCAGGATCAAAACGGAAACGACGTTTTCCTAACAGACATTTGGCCTACCCCAGCTGAGGTTCAATCAACCATCGATTCATCGATTAACAGTGAAATGTTTAAGAAACAATACGCTGGAGTTTTTGAAGGCGATGAGCGATGGAAGTCGATTCCGACACCTAAGGGTGCAACTTTCGAATGGGACGCCAAGTCGACTTACGTTCGCAAACCGCCTTACTTTGAAGGTATGCAAAAGGCACCTTCTCCTGTGCATGACATTCGTTCTGCACGCGTATTAGCGAAGCTAGGTGATTCAGTAACAACTGACCACATCAGTCCTGCTGGTTCAATCAAGGCGGATTCACCTGCGGGTAAGTACTTGACCGAACGCGGCATTTCACGCGTTGATTTCAACTCATATGGATCACGCCGAGGAAACCACGAAGTAATGATTCGTGGAACTTTCGCGAATATACGCTTGAAGAACCAATTGCTTGATGGTGTTGAGGGTGGCTACACTCGCGACTTCACAGTCGATGGTGCCCCACAGGCATTCATCTTCGATGCATCGGAGAACTACCAGAAGCAGGGGACTCCTCTCGTAATTCTTGGTGGTAAGGAATACGGATCGGGATCATCACGCGACTGGGCTGCAAAAGGTACATCGCTGCTTGGGGTTCGTGCGGTTATCACCGAGAGCTTCGAGCGAATCCACCGAAGCAACTTGATTGGTATGGGAGTTCTGCCTCTTCAGTTCCCTGCTGGTCAGTCGGCTGAATCGCTTGGCCTTGATGGTACTGAAGTATTCGACATCGTGGGTGTCGAGCAGTTGAACCAGGGTACTACTCCGAAAACCGTCAAAGTTACTGCTAGTCCTTCGGCAAATTCACCTGCTGGTAAGGCTGTTGTTGAGTTCGATGCAGTAGTTCGTATCGACACTCCGGGTGAGGCTGACTACTACCGTAACGGCGGTATCTTGCAGTACGTGCTGCGCAGTTTGGTTGCCTAAGACTCAAAATGTCTACACTTCAGCGGATCAGTGGCCCGTCTGACCTTAAGGGTTTGACGGCCTCTGAACTGCGTGAACTATCGCAAGAAATCCGAGACTATCTCATCACATCCGTTTCGAAGACCGGTGGGCATCTCGGACCAAATCTTGGCGTCGTGGAAATAAGTCTCGCAATGCATCGAGTCTTTGATTCACCTAAAGACAGCTTCATTTTCGATACCGGTCATCAAAGTTACGTGCACAAGTTGCTAACCGGTCGGAAAGATTTTTCTAATCTTCGCCAGAAGAATGGCATTGCCGGATACCCACAGCGTTCAGAGTCTGAACACGACATTGTAGAAAGTTCGCACGCGTCATCTTCTTTGTCATGGGCCGATGGAATTGCAAAGGCATATCGAATTACTGGTCAGGATGATCGCTTCGTGGTGGCGCTTATCGGTGATGGAGCACTAACCGGTGGTATGGCTTGGGAAGCACTCAACAACATCTCCGACGATAACGATCGCAAACTCGTAATCATTGTTAATGACAACGGTCGCTCTTACGCTCCGACTATCGGAGGATTTGCACGCAATCTGAATAACATCCGTACCGAGCAGACATATCGCAAGCTCTATCGAATTAGTAAAAAATTCTTCTATCGATTTGGATTACCTGGACGCATGCTCTGGTCCGCGATTAGAGGAGCAGGTAAGGGAATATTTGGGTCAGTGACCCCGAAGAGTATGTTTCCAAATCTAGATCTCAAGTACATTGGACCGATTGATGGCCACGATTTACTGCAAGTTGAACAGGCACTTCATCAGGCAAAGAAGTATGGTCATCCGGTCATCGTCCACATGATTACTCAAAAGGGTAAAGGTTATGACCCGGCTGTTTTGAACGACGCTGATCAATTCCACGCCGTGGGACAGATTAATCCCGAAACCGGTGAATCGCTTGAGGCTAGTTCGAGTTCGTGGACTAGCGTCTATGGCGAAGAACTGGTGCGGATAGCGGATACGAATCCTCGAGTGGTTGCCATCACTGGAGCAATGTTGAATCCAGTTGGTCTTGGTAAGTTCGCTGAAAGATTCCCAAACAGGGTTTTCGACGTTGGCATTGCTGAGCAACATGCTGTCACCTCGGCTGCTGGCATGGCTTTTGGTGGTCTACACCCCGTGGTTTCTGTCTACTCAACTTTTATGAACAGGGCATTCGATCAGGTTCTCATGGACGTTGCCTTGCACAAGGAGGGCGTCACCTTTGTGTTGGATAGGGCAGGAGTGACTGGCCCAGATGGCGCTAGCCACCACGGCGTTTGGGATTTAGCTGTCTTCCAGGTGGTTCCAAACATTCGGATTGCAGCGCCAAGAGACGCGGACCGTTTACGAGAACTGCTTCGTGAGGCTATCTCCGTTGGTGACGCCCCGACAATGATTCGTTTCGGAAAGGGCAGCGTCGACCAGAGTTTTGGGGCTGTCAAGCGAATGGGAGATGGCCTTGATGTCCTGCGTGAGGCACCGGCCAAGGACGTCCTTATTGTGGCGGTTGGTTCGATGGCCGGCGTAGCGCTTCAGGCGGCAGAGCTTTTAGCTGCGCAGGGTATTGGCGCAACCGTTGTAGATCCTCGTTGGGTGGTTCCGGTCGCCAAGAGTGTGGTCGATCTAGCGGCACAACATCGTTTGGTTGTCACTATCGAAGACGGAGTTCGAGTGGGCGGCATCGGTACTCGAATTCGACAGGCACTACGTGCTGCTGAAGTGGACACGGCTCTCAATGAGTTAGGTTTACCGGATGAATTTCTCGAGCATGCATCTCGCATTGAAATTCTGGAGCGTGTGGGTTTAACAGCACAGTCGATCGCCAGAGAT
>JBFYJA010000063.1:0-5492 GCA_041311675.1 Micrococcales bacterium
CAATAGCTTTCCGGTCATCTTTGGATACCAGAAGAAGATTCCAGCGAACATCGCGAACACAACGGTTCCGAAGATTACGTAGTGGAAGTGCGCAACTACAAAGTAGCTGTCTGATAGATGGAAGTCCAAAGTTGGAGAAGCCAAGATAACACCAGTCAAACCACCGAAGATGAAGGTAGTTAAGAACCCAAGTGAGTAAAGCATCGGAGTATCGAAGCTAATCGAACCCTTCCACATTGTTCCAATCCAGTTGAACACCTTCACACCGGTTGGCACCGCAATCAACATGGTGGTGAATGCGAAGAATGGCAGCAGCACGCTACCGGTGACATACATGTGGTGCGCCCACACTGTCATCGAAAGTGCAGCAATCGAAATGGTTGCGTAGACCAAAGTCTTGTAACCAAAGATTGGCTTACGGCTGAATACCGGGAAAATTTCCGAGACAATACCGAAGAACGGTAGCGCCAAAATGTAAACCTCTGGGTGGCCGAAGAACCAGAACAGGTGCTGCCACAGCATTGGGCCACCGTTTGCCGGATCGAAGATGTGTGCGTCGAAGCGACGGTCCGCACCCAGTGCGAACAGCGCAGCCGCTAGCGGAGGGAAACACATGATGATCAAAATCGACGTAACCAAGGTGTTCCAAGAGAAAATTGGCAAACGGAACATGGTCATACCTGGTGCACGCATGGTCAGAATTGTGGTGACGAAGTTCACACCACCCATGATGGTTCCGAAACCACCGAGTGCCAAACCGAATACCCACAGGTCGCCACCGATTCCCGGCGAGAACGAAGTGTTAGATAGTGGCGCATAGGCGAACCAACCAAAGCTCGCTGCTCCCTGCGGGGTGAAGAAACCAGCTACAGCTACGAAAGAGCCGAAGAAGTAGAACCAGTATGCAATCGCGTTCAAACGTGGGAACGCCACATCTGGAGCACCAATCTGAACTGGCATCAGGATGTTGGCAAACGCTGCGAACAACGGAGTCGCAAACATCAAAAGCATAATCGTGCCGTGCATGGTGAACAGCTGGTTGTACTGCTCTTTGGTACCAACGATGGTCAGCCCTGGCGCGGTCAACTGAGCACGGATTACGAGCGCCATCACACCACCGATTAGGAAGTAGATGAACGACGTGATGAGGTATAGGTAACCAATCTTCTTGTGATCAGTGGTGGTCACCCAGTCAACGAGAATGCGACCCTTTGACTTCTTGGTGGTCGAACCAGCAGTTGCAGTAGCGGTAGCCATTTTGCTCTATCCCTTTGTCGATTCTGATGCAGGTTTGTCACCTGGAAGGTTTTGATTGCGGTCGTACTTTTCATCAAGCTGACCGACATTACCCTTAGCCGCAAGCTCGGCCATGTGAGCATCATATTCAGCTTGCTCAACAATCTTTACGTTGAACAACATCATTGAGTGGAACTCGCCACAAAGTTCCGCACACTTACCCTGGTATGTTCCAACCTTGGTAGGAGTGAAATACATGTGGTTGGTAGTACCTGGGAAAACATCCTTTTTGTAAAGGAAGTCGATTACCCAGAATGAGTGCACTACATCGCGCGAACGAAGATCAATCTGCACCGTCTTATTAACCGGTAAGTAAAGAGTCGGAAGTGCTGCTTCGCTTCCCTCTTCGCCTTCAAATTGCGACTGAATTCCAGAGTCATAAACATTGGCATTGGTGTAATTGAAGTCCCAAGACCACTGCTTTCCAATAACTTCGATGGTGACATCAGGGTTTGGTGTTGGCTTTTCGATATCTGTCATGGTCTTTGCTGTAAAAGCAAAGAAACCGATAACCAGAATCAACGGAACCACGGTAAACAATGTCTCAACCGGGTTGTTGTAGCGCATCTGCACTGGCAAAGAAGTGTCACCCTTTCGACGACGGTAGCGAATGATCGCGTAGAACATTAGCGCCCACGCGATGATTCCAACGCCCCAGAGGATCATCCATGATCCATTCCAGAAGTTGACAATCGTGTCAGTGTGGTTGGTTACCCCAGAATCGCCAGGCAATAAGCCTCTCGAGAATTCCTTAGGAGTACATCCGGTGAGTGCCAGTACAAGAATGGTTGCCAATGGCACCCATTTGAAAGCATGCTTGCGACGCAATTTTCGCCCTTCAAATGCAAAATGTTTACGGTTTCATCCTACGCTTTGACCGGCTTGAAAGTGCCCAAAAAACACCGAAAATTAGCGGTTTAAAGCGAAAAATCCGCCCAATTTAGAGCGGATTTTTGCTGTTTAGGTTTTAGTTGAAGCTGTTGCCGCAGGCGCAAGAGCCAGTGGCGTTGGGGTTGTCGATAGTTAGCCCCTGCTTCATGATTGAGTCCTCAAAATCGATGGTGGCTCCAACCAGGTAATTAGCACTCTTCTGGTCAACAATGACCTCAAGGCCACCAAAATCCTTGACTAGGTCCTCTTCGCCCTTGGCTTCGTCTGGGTAAAGGTCGTATTGGAAGCCGGCGCAGCCACCAACCTTGACCTCGATGCGCAGGCGGACATCCTCTAGTCCCTGAGCCTCAAATAGGGCCTTAACGCGGTCACGCGCGGTGTCGGTCAAAATTACCTCATGGCTTAATGTGTCAGTCACGATCTACCCTTTCGTTGCCTTAATTCTAAAACCTAGTTGACCCTCAAGTCATTCCCCTTGTAGAGAAAAAGGCTTTCGGCCACGATTGCCGATTTCAGGGTTTCTAGGTGAATTGATTCATTTGGACTATGAGCCCGACTATCGGGATCTTCCACCCCTGTGACCAATATCTGTGCCTTTGGAAAAACCTCAATCAGGTCTGCAATGAATGGTATAGAGCCACCAATTCCAACGTCGACCGCATCTTCTCCAAATGCTGTACTCAAGCACGCACTCGCCAAATCCTTAGCCCAGCCAACGTTTTCGTCAGCGAAGGGTTTACCCAACTCGACGTCACCGTAAAGCAGTTTTGCACCAAAAGGCAAATTTGCCTCCAGATGTGACCTAAGTAGGTTGAGTGCTTCTTGTGGATTTTCTCCAGGAGCAATACGCATGCTTATTTTTGCGCGCATACTCGGCAACAAAGTATTGGATGACTGAGCAACGGGTACTGCATCCATGCCTATTACTGTGATTGATGGCTTGGTCCAAATTCGATCGAGTATCGAGCCTTCTCCAATTTGCTTAACACCATCAAGCAATCCTGCATCGACAGCGAGTGATTCGTTCGAATAATCAAGCTCTGATGCTTTCCCGCATTTCAACCCAAAAACGTTGACGTTACCGTCTGCATCATGCAGCGTCGACAACAAACGAATCATCGCAGTCATTGCATCAGGCACTACCCCGCCATACATCCCGGAATGCAAGGCGTGATCCAAGGTACTAACTTCGATCACCTGCGAAACAAGTCCTCGCAAGGTTGTGGTTAGCGCAGGAACTTTAGTTGTCCAGTTTGAAGAATCAGCAACGATGATTACGTCGGCCTGAAGGCTCTGCTTATTTTCTTCAAGAAACCTTCGAAATGTTGGAGAACCAGCTTCTTCTTCGCCCTCGATGAACATCGAAAGTCCAAGTTCAAAGTTGGGGCCAACCATGTCGCGAAGTACTTCAATCGCAGTCAGGTGCGCCACAATTCCAGCTTTGTCATCCGCGGCTCCGCGTCCAAAAATTCGGTCACCAATCAAAGTTGGTTGGAAAGGCGGAGTTTTCCACTGGTCTTCGTCACCAGGAGGCTGTACGTCATGGTGAGCATAAAGAAGTATCTGCGGTCGCCCATTCTTGGCAGCACGATGAGCCACCACCGCTGGAGCACCGGCAACTCCGGCTACTTCCGCCCGGCGAATTTCAACCGTTTCAAAAAGTTCCGTTGCTTTGAATGCTTCCGCAACCCGTTTAGCACTTAGTTCTAACTGTTCCTTTGGGAAGGCCTCCCATGCAATTCCAGGGATCCTTACTAATTCACTCAACAGCGAGAGCATTTTAGGAAATCTAGCCGACACTTTTTCTCGAGTTAAAGTGACAGACATATTGTCTGGTCGAAGTGAATCGGCGCTGAAGTTCATACGGGTAATCTTAACCTCAAACAAGTAAGGGATGTTTCATGGCTGAAAACAGTAAGGGCACAAAGGCTTCGACAGGTAAGGGTCAGGCAACTCCGACTCGTAAAGAACGCGAAGCGGCAAATCGCAGGCCATTGGTTGGCGAAAAAACTAAAGAAGCTAAGAAACTATCGCGAGAGCAAGTTGCGGCAGAACGCAAGGCAGCCCGCGAAGGCATGATGCGTGGCGAAGAAAAGTACTTACCTATCCGCGACCGCGGACCACAAAAGAAAATGGTTCGAGACATTGTTGACTCTCGTTTCAATCTTGGCGAAATGATTCTTCCTGCCATGTTTATTTTCTTGATTGCGACAACCATCGACGTTTACTATGTCCAATTAGCAAGTTTGATTGTCATGTGGATTCTATTTGCCGCAGTAGTTGCTGATGCACTGATTGTGGGTCGTCGTGTGGAGCGCGAGCTTTCTGCGAAGTTTGGCTATGGAAAACTTGAGCGTGGACTTCGCTGGTACGCAGCAATGCGATCATTGCAAATGCGCCCGATGCGTATGCCCAAGCCTCAGACTCGCCGCGGCAAAAAGTAACTAAAGCTGCTTCGAAATTTTCCTAGCCCACAGTGGGCCTTGGTAAATAAACGCGCTGTATCCCTGCACAAGTGTTGCTCCGTGTGTTAGTCGCTCTCTCACCTCAGCTACAGTCTCAACACCACCTACCGAAATCAATGTCATGTCGGTTGGCAACTGTTTGTGCAGGATGTCCAGCACCTCGAGTGCACGCTGTTTTAGCGGCGACCCGGACAATCCACCGGCACCGAACTCTGCAACTTTGTTTGCCGGTGTCGCTAAGTTTTCCCGAGAAATGGTCGTGTTAGTTGCGATTACGCCAGCCAGATTCAGTTTCTTGGCTAGTTTCGCAACGGCAACAATATCCTCATCCACCAAATCCGGGGCAATCTTAACCAATACTGGCTTACCAGTTGACTCTTCGATTACTGCCCTAAGAATGGGTTCCAATGCCTCAGCACTCTGCAGCGAACGCAAACCTGGGGTGTTCGGTGATGAAACGTTTACGGCTATGTAGTCCGCTAGTGGCGCGAGAATCCTTGCGCTGGTCCGATAATCGGCGACGGCATCCTCGACTTCTACAACGCGACTCTTACCAATATTTACTCCGACTACAGGAAGTCTGCTCCCCCAACGCTTTCGAGCTTTTTCAATATTTCTAGAAACTTGAAGAGCGCCGACATTATTGAAACCCATGCGGTTGATCAATGCTCGATCAGCAATCAAGCGGAAAAGTCGTGGCTTGTCATTTCCAGATTGGGCTACCGCAGTGACTGTGCCCACCTCTACGTGCGAGAAACCCAAATCGCCTAGGGCCTTTATGGCAACTGCATTTTTATCGAAGCCGGCGGCCAAGCCAAATGCCGATTGGAACCTAAGGCC
>JBFYJA010000064.1:0-5431 GCA_041311675.1 Micrococcales bacterium
CCACATTGCCCGACCCACTTAACCGAGGTCCAACCGCATTCGGTGCAGGAATAAGAGGTTTTTACAGCCATGCATCAAAACTACCCCGAGCCGAAGACAATTCTGTTCCCTAAACTGGCAGTGTGAAAACAATGCGCGTTGCAATTTTGGGCACTGGCTCAATGGGTTCGGCAATTCTTGCCGGGATGATTGCCAGTGACTTTGACGCCACCAAAATCTCAGTGAGTACCAAGTCCGCGTCAAGCGCAAATCGTCTGAACCACGATCACGGTGTTAAAGCAATCGCCCTGGAAATCAACGCAGAAGCGAACCGCGAAGTTGTAGAAGATGCGGACGTAGTCCTCGTTGCCACCAAACCGGCATACGTTGTAGAAGTTCTCAAAGAAGTTTCAAGCAATATCAAAGCCGGCGCATTAGTTATCTCGGTTGCCGCTGGCATTACTACTTCAGCCATGGAAGCAGCATTGCCAGAGAGCGTAGCGGTCATTCGCTCGATGCCAAACACTCCTGCAATTGTTGGTCGCGCGCTAACCGGATTGGCCAAGGGCTCACGAGCAACAGATGCTCAGGTGAAAATCGCTGAAGAACTTTTTGGCACAGTCGGAAGAACTCTTTTGCTCAATGAAAACCGCATCGATGCGCTAGGCACTATTTCGGGTTCAGGTCCGGCATACGTCTTCTATCTCGTCGAGCAGTTGACCGTTGCCGCAGTTCACCAGGGATTCAGCGATGCTGAAGCCAAACTGTTGGTGAACGAAACATTCCTGGGTGCAATCGAGTTGCTGGTTGAATCTGGCAAAGAACCGCAAGAGCTTCGCCGTCAGGTAACCAGCCCGAACGGCACAACCATGCAGGCAATCGCTCGCATAGAACAGGCCGACCTGGCCACAGTATTCGCTGAGGCAACCGATGCTGCCCTCAAGCGTTCACACGAAATCGCAGCCGGCAAGTAATCAAACAAAGGAAAGAAATGTCAGACATCTTCGTAGCAATCTCAGATGTAAAGCGTCGCGAAATTCTTGAGTCGCTGGCAAAGGCAGATCAGACAGCGGCCGAATTGGTTAAGTCAACTGGCGAAACTCTTGCGACAGTAAACAAGCACATCGCAATTTTGAAAACTGCAAACTTGGTTAAAGCTTTACGCACCAAGACTGCGGTTTACTCAATCAACCCTGCCGGCATTAAGCCACTGGGTGCTTGGGCAGCTAAGGTTGCCGGTGCAAAGCTAGGTGCAGAACTTGAACTTCGTGCAGACGAACTCGGCGAGAAGGCTGAAGATCTTTTGAACCAGGGTTCAGCCTGGTTGGGTAAGAAGATGGATCCGAAGTCAAAGGTGAAGGACGTCAACGGACTCGCCAACTTGATTGGCCGATTCCTCGCAGACACCAAGAAGACTGCAACCGATGAAGTTACCGATCGTGTTGAATCTGTAGTGAAAGAAGTTAAGTCGAAGGTTAAGCGCTAAAACTTGGCGTCGATTTCTGCAATTAGATCTTCGACGTGCTTGCGCACGGCATCGCGAATTGGTCTTACCGCTTCAACGCCCTGACCGGCGGGATCCTCTAGCACCCAGTCCAGGTAGGTCTTGCCAGGGAAGAATGGGCAGGTGTCGCCACAGCCCATGGTGATTACGTAGTCGGAATCCTTGACGGCTTCGTCGGTTAGCTTCTTCGGAAAGTTCGCCGAAATATCGATGCCAAGCTCGGCCATTGCCTCAACTGCTGAAGGGTTTACTTTGTCGCCTGGGGCGGTGCCAGCAGAGCGAACCTCGATGCGGTCGCCAGCGAATTCCTTGAGGAAACCGGCCGCCATCTGAGAACGACCGGCGTTGTGCACACAAACGAAAAGTACCGATGCCTTGTAAGTCATAACAAAACCCTAGCCACTCGAGGTAAACAAAAAGTAAAGCGGGTGACCACTGGGTCACCCGCTCACCTTGTAAAACTATTTACTTCTTCTTTGCTGCAGTTGCCTTCTTAGCAGGAGCTTTCTTAGCAGTAGCCTTTGGAGCTTCAGAAACAGCCTCCGCCTTCTTAGCAGCAACCTTCTCTGCGAATACGGTGATGAACACTGAAGCGATCAACATTCCAGCTAGCTGAGCAAGGATTAGCTGAGCAGTTGCTGCGCCACCCTGGCCGTTTAGCAACAGCGCGATGCTAACTGCAGGGTTTGCCTGTCCGCCAGTTGGTGTTGCAGATGCAACTGCGAATACCCAAAGACCAACGGCTGCTGGAATTAGGTGACCGTTTTTAGATGATGCAAGACGACCAACCAACCAAACTAGACCACCGGTTGCGAATAGTTCACCAAGGATTGCACCCGCTGAAGCGTTACCGCTTGCAACAACTGCTGACTTGCCCCAGATGGTTAGACCAATCCATGCACCGAACAAACCACCAAGAACCTGAGCCACGATGTAGCCAAGCAGTTCCTTGATTGAAATTTCTTTGCGTGAGTAGAAGTAGATAGATACTGCAGGATTTAGGTGACCACCAGAAATTGGTCCGGTAACCAAAATTGCAAGACCAAGAACCGCAGCGAGTGCAGCGGTCTTAACCTGTAGTCCACCGTTAACTGCGCCAATGATTGCAGTCAAAAATAGGGTTACGCCAAGAAACTCTGCGAGCAGTTTGCGTAGGAATGGATCGATCTTCATTTATGTCCTTTGTTTGGTTCTTCGATTTTTATTAGTACTTCGTTGTGCTTCATAAAACCCGGTTTGAACGGTGGGTCGAACCTAGCCCAATAAAGTGAACCGATGGTTACGAGTCCAGCGCTTTTTACCGCTGCTAACAATTCTTTACCCTTATCTTCGAAACGCTGGGAATTCCAACTTCCCGAAAATCTGATGGCTGCCGCGAAATGTTCGGCAATCGGCACGATTGAAACCCGTTGGCTCAGAGGTGCAGGGATGGTTTCTAGGTCAAAGTCTTTAGGCATCACAAAACTGACCAGATGGCTGTCCTCGCCAACCACTTCTTGCAAAACTGGGGCAGTCATGGCGATCTTTTGATTGGCCACATTGCTGCCAGTGATGTAGTTGAACAGAGGTTGAAAGGCTCGATTGCCAGCCTTGAAGAACTCACCCGGTTCTCGGACCTGCACCAAAAGATGGACTGGATAGCGGCGTATTTCGATGTCGCCCTGCTTGGAGACCAGTGTGTATGGGAGCTTCTCAGTCACACTTTGAGTGTATGGCCGGTTGACGGGTAGGATAAGAGTCTGTTTTGTTCGCTGGTTTGTCTGGCGGTCAGCCATTCAAATCGAGTTGTGAGGTCTTCATGGGTTCAGTAATCAAGAAGCGCCGCAAGCGTATGTCAAAGAAGAAGCACCGCAAGTTGCTTCGTAAGACTCGCCACCAGCGTCGCAATAAGAAGTAAAAACTTTGCACTCCCGCCGGAAACGGCGGGTTTTGCATTTAAGCGGTCTTGTTGGCTCTGAGCTCGCGCTTTTTGAAATCCAGGATTTCCCAGTCTGCGGCAACGGCATGCGTCTTTAGAATTTTGTCTGGATTAATCACAACCGGATTCCCAACATGGGTGAGCATCGGCAAATCGTTGTGAGAATCTGAGTATGCATAACTGCGCTTCAAGCTAATGTTGCGTTCCTTGGCCAACTTTTTCATTGCCTTGTACTTAGCGCGTCCATGAAGTGGCTCGCCCACTAATTTTCCGGTGAGGATGCCATCTTTACGTTCTACGACTGTGCCAAGACCGCCGGTTAGTCCAAGTCGGTGAGCAATTACTTCTGCAATCTCAACTGGGGTAGCAGTGATCAACCAAACCTCGCGACCAGCTGCGATATGTGCCTGCGCCAAACGAACTGTCTCCGGCCAGAGCTTCGGGCGAATGTGATCGTCGTAAACCTCGTCGGTGAGCGACGCCAATTCTTCAACACGGTGATTGGCAATCAATCCGAGTGCGCGATCCTTGATTTCATTCATTGTCTTTGCCGATTCACCGCGGGCAATAAAACGAGCCTGGTGCCAAGCAAAATTCCAAAAATCACGACGACTGAAAAACTTGCGCTTAAACGCTGCCTTGCCAAAAAGAAAAGATGACGAACCACGAAGAATCGTGTTGTCAACATCGAAGAACGCGGCTTCGATTTTTTCGACTTTCTTTGGCTTTGGCACCGCTCAAGTCTAGTTGCGAGCGAACTTGGCTTAGTCTGGAGGCATGACCCAGCTGGTGAGCCTTACGTTAATTGGTAAGCCGGGCTGCCATCTTTGCGACGATGCCCGACTGGTGGTGAACACAGTGATAGCCGAATTTAAATCAGCTCACACCGGCGTCAACGCCTCGGTTCAGGTTCAGCTGGACGAACTCAACATCCTTGAAGATGAAACGCTCTTCGCCAAATACAGCGAAGAAATCCCAGTGCTTCTGATCAACGACAAAGTGCACAACTACTGGAGAATTGACCCAGTAAGACTCCGCGATGCCCTAGAGAACAAGGTGAACTGATGCCGCTAATCCGCTGGATCCTCAAGACCTTCTGGTTCCCGATTTTGCTCATCATTCTCGGCCGCCTCGGCAAGAAGCACGAGTGGGCGGCTAAGACTCACACCACGCTAAAGCGCTTTAAGTAAAAAACCCTCGGGTCATCCGAGGGTTTTTCGTTATTAAGGTTCTAGGCGGTTTGGACCGCGGAACAGGTAACCGACTTCGCGGATGTTTGGCTGGTGCAGTAGCAGCATCAAAACGCGGATGAGACCCATGCCAAAACCACCGTGTGCCGGTGCTCCGTACTTGAAGAAGTCCAGGTAGGTCTGTAGACCTTCAGGCTCGAGACCCTTCTGCTTTACCTGCTCGATTAGCACATCGAGGCGGTGTTCACGCTGGGCTCCGGTGGTGATCTCGGTGCCGCGCCAGATTAGGTCATAGCTCTTGGTCAGTGCCGGGTTGTCTTCGTGACGCATGTGATAGAACGGGCGCACGGTTGCTGGATAGTCGGTGACGAAAACAAATTCGTGGCCAAACTTCTCCTGCACGTGAGCAGCAATCTGGCGCTCGCCCTCTGGATCGAGATCTCCGCCGCGAAGTACTTCGTGTCCGCGTGCCTTGATTACATCTATTGCGTCGGCAAGCGAGATGCGTGGGAACGGAATGCTTGGTACTACAACATCAACGTCGAAATGCTTCTTGATTTCTTCGCCGTGCTTTTCGGCAACTGCCTTGATTGCAACGTGAAGCAGTTCTTCCTGCAGAGCCATGATGTCTTCGTGTGAATCGATCCACGAAACTTCCATGTCGACAGAGATGAACTCGGTGGCGTGACGTGAAGTGAATGAAGGGTCGGCACGGAATACTGGGCCGATCTCGAAGATGCGACCGAAGCCAGCCATCATCGCCATCTGCTTATAGAACTGTGGTGACTGTGCGAGGTAGGCGTTGGTCTCGAAGTATTCAAGCTTGAACAACTCCGCGTT
>JBFYJA010000065.1:0-5308 GCA_041311675.1 Micrococcales bacterium
CACTTGGTGGGGCGAGGACTGTCCGTTCTGCCAGTCCAAGCAGAATCAGGGCTGAAGACAGGATAAAGAGCACAGCGGCAATCACGAAGCGCATGCAAAATCCAATCAGGCTAAACTTGGGTCAGGCATAAATGCCTGTGGATAAGTCTACCCAAGTGGCTAGGAGCCAAGTTTTGAGCGGTGAAGAGACCGAATTCCCTTTAGTTATGAGGGGTTACGACCGTGAACTGGTCGACGACGCCCTACGTGACCTTCGACGTGAACTTCTGCAACTGAGTGGTCAAAATGCCCAATTGGCAGCCGAACTGCGCGAAACCTCTAATCGCATGATTGCGGCTGAGAAAGAACTTGAAGAAGTCGGCGAGCCAAGCTATGCCGGTGTGGGAGCTAAAGCCGCGCTAATTCTTTCAACTTCCGAAGAGCAGGCAAAGCGCTTAGTCCTCGATGCCGAAACCGAAGCGGCGATTACCAAGAAGAACCTGAACGAGGAACTCGAGGAGCAGCGTCGTGAAGCCAAGGGTTACTACGATTCCCTAGTTTCCGAGGCACAGCGCCGAGCAGATCGCATCATCAACGCAGCAACCGTTGAATACGATGCAGCAATCCAGGATGCCAAGAACAAATCAGCTGAGATAGTCGATGAGGCTGTTCGTGAAGCAGGAGCCATCCGAGGTTCGATTGCAACCGAAGTTGCAAAACTGCGTGCAACCGCGAAGCGCGAGATTGAAAACCAAAAGGCCAAAGTTGAACGCGACCTTGCCGAGAAGAAACTGATTGCATCTCGAGAGGTGAATAACAGCGTCGATATGTTCCGCGCACTGGCTTTGGTTTCTGACCAGGCTCGTATTGACCTTGAACTTGAACTTACCGCTCGCCGTGCCGAAGCTGAACAGACTTACCTGCGCAAGCACCAGGAGGCAGTAGCTGCGACTCAGCGTTACCTCGACGATGCCAATGCACAGCTTGCGCTCGCAATCACTCGCGCAAATGCTGCACGACTAGAAGCGGAAACCCTTGAAGCAGCTGCCCGTCAAATCAACAAGAAGTTGACCGACGAGACTCGCGTCAAGGTGGATGCCATGATTGCCGCTGCTGACGCTGAATCACGCGAAATCGTGCGCAATGCAAACGCAAAGGCAGCGGAAGACATCCGAGAAGCCGAGGCCAAGCTTCGCAGGCTTGAAGTTGAGCGAGATGCTGTTTCGCAGTACGTCCAGAACCTAAAGTCGGTATTTGAGCGCCTTCAGGCTAATCTGAATATCAGTTAGCCAAAGGGGAAAAATGTCCAATCAAGTTAAGGTCTCAAACGCCTTCCAGATTGGCCTTCTCGGCGGGCTTGGAGTGCTTTCTGCGCTGGTGATTGGCAGCATGATCACCACAATCGCCAACATCATCACCTATGTTTTTGCCTCGATTTTTATCGCCCTCGGCCTTGACCCCGTAGTTCGATTCTTGGGTCGACGCAAGATTAAGAGACCACTTGCCATAACCATTGTTGTGATTGCCGTGCTCGGTATTTTCGGATCATTGATTTGGTCACTAGCACCCACTCTGGTGAGTCAAACCGCACACTTCATTCGCCAAGCTCCTGGGCTACTCAAGGGAATTACCGAGCTTGACTGGATTATTCGCCTAGACAACCAGTTTGGTGGCGCTATCAAGAATGGTCTTACCAGTTTTGGCGCATTCCTAGGCGACTCGGCTAATTGGCCAACCATGCTTGGTGGGCTGGTCCAGGTTGGTCTAAGTATTTTCAATGGCTTCTTTGCCGGATTAGTCATTGTGGTGTTGTCGATATATTTCATGGCATCACTGGAGTCATTCAAAAACTGGCTTTACAAAATGATTAGCAAATCAAGGCGACCACAGTTTGTGACGATTTCGGAGCAGATTTTTAACTCCGTTGGTCGATATGTAATGGGGCAAATCACTATTGCACTAATCAACGCGTTCTTAGCTTTCATCATGATGACGATTGTCGGAATTCCGTTCGCTCTCCTATTGGCTTTTGTTGCTTTCCTTCTCGCACTTATTCCATTAGTTGGTTCAGTGAGTTCAGCGATACTCATCTCTCTGGTTGCACTCTCGGTCTCGCCTGTGCACGCTCTAATTGCAGTGATTTACTGCCTGGTTTACATGCAAGTCGAGGCGTACCTAATCAGCCCTCGAATCATGCAACGTGCGGTTGATGTTCCAGGAGCTGTTGTTGTAGTTGGAGCACTTATCGGTGGTACTTTGCTTGGCGTACTTGGAGCTCTCGTTGCAATTCCGGTGGCAGCGTCGATTATCCTGATTCTTCGTCAGGTTTGGATTCCAAGGCAAGAAACGGTTTAGCCGTTCCAAACTTCCGGCAGCGGATACGCTGCGGGATTTACTAGTTTCACTATTTCATCAAGCACTCGCTTAGTTGCAGCCTCGCCAACCCAAAGATGCTTGGCTCCCTCCACGGCAATAACCTGCGCGTGCGGAACTATCGCGAACTTTTCTCGAGCCTCAACCGGCTGCAAATAATCATCAAGTTCGGGAACAATTGCAATCAACTGCTTTGAACTAGTTGCCCAGCGCGCGAGTTCAGCCTCGGTGGTCCTTCGCAAAGGCGGAGAAAGCAGGATCGCACCTTCTACCGGCTCATCTATGGCGTATTTAAGGGCTAGCTCAGTACCAAAGCTCCAACCAACCACCCAAACATGTGGAAGGTTACGACTTCGCACAAATTCGAGCGCCGCTCTTAGATCGGCTTCTTCGGTAACCCCGTCACCAAATTCACCTTCACTCTTGCCGTGCGGAGACTCAGTTCCTCGAGTGTTAAACCGGAAAATCGCCAGATCCGCCAGGGCCGGTAGTCGGTTTGCAGCCTTTCGATATACGTGGCTATCCATGAAACCGCCGTGCGTTGGCAAGGGGTGACACAAGACCAAGGTAGCCACCGGCGGATTGCCAACCGGAGTAGCTAACTCCGCAACCAGGTTCAAATCATCGGATGTGTGCAACGTAATCGCTTCTCGATTACTTGGTAATTCAGTTGATGACTTTATTTCGAGACTCAAAGCAAGTGCCCCTGAAATGATGTCCAGCAGTGATTATGAAAGTGCCTGCGGGTACCAACGTCTCGATGTGCATCCCAAGCAACAGTGTGTGCAGTGCCCTTGTTTATCGTTAGATTGCAGTGTGGGCAAACCCAGGTTTTGCCATCGTCAGCATTTGTTCCTGCTGTACTTTGCACCACATAGTCCACACCGTTTTTTGTGACAGTTCGTCGAATACCGATACGTACTGCGTCAAGATTCAATTCAGTACTCTCCTGCGACTCCTTACGTGAGCGCCTTGGACGATTACTGCGTGGCATTAGTACCAGCCGAACTTATTCGAATGAGCCAAAGCGCCACATGGTGCACCGAATCGACTCTTGATGTATTTCAATCCCCAGTTGATTTGAGTTTGCGGGTTAGTTAACCAGTCAGCGCCTTCTGAAGACATCTTTGTGCCTGGAAGTGACTGAGGGATACCATAAGCACCCGAGCTTTTGTTGGTTGCATTAACTCGCCAGTTTGATTCGCGTTCCCAAAGAATTACTAGGCATGAGTACTGATCTGAATCCCAACCCATTTCTAGAACTTTACGAAGTGCATATTCCTTCGAAGTTCCTGGCGAAGGCAATTCAGCAGTCTTCACAAACAAGGCATCTTTGCCGGTAAGGATATTGAATCCACCTCTAGCAAAGGAGATGGTTTGGGTGGACGCCAACCCATAACTCTGCTCCTCATCGGCAGAGTTTGGGTCGTAAACCGAAATGGTATCTGCGCTGGCCATGGTGCCCGAGTACGGATCGACAATCGAGACCAGGGCGAATGCGCTGACCGCCGCAAAGCCCCAACCGGCTCGAATCGTTCGTCGAGCCAAGTGCGGCAGCATGCTGCTTACTTTGCCGTCAAAAAAGCGATGAAGCGCTGGGAACAGACGAGCACCGAGCGGCAAGCGCTCTACAGCATGTCTACCCATTGTTTACCTCGTAAGTTCGCCAAATCGGCCTAAAAACCAAGTCTAACCTCGGCATTTT
This sequence comes from Micrococcales bacterium, assembly GCA_041311675.1. Lineage (GTDB taxonomy): Bacteria > Actinomycetota > Actinomycetes > Actinomycetales > Microbacteriaceae > Rhodoluna. The sequence goes on from JBFYJA010000065.1 coordinate 4,058, forward strand.
GACTGCGCCAGAGTGGGTTATGGCAGCTTGAAGCCTGGGCAGGTGGCTAAAACACTCGACATAGCCGACTTCTCAGACCCGGTCACCCACAGCCTGTATTTTCGCTTCACTGCTATCTGGCGGGCAACATAGGCACAGCGATATGCGGCTCTCGGTAGCCAATTTGCGGCATCGCTGTCACTCTTGGACATATTGGTTGGGCCGTCAACAGCCAAGAGTTCCAGAGGGTCATTGGCAAACTGGACCCTCTGTGCGTAACTCAATTTTTGCGCCCCGGTCGACCAGGCATTGGAAAGAGCGACTACGTGATCAATCTGCACTGCCAAGGAGGTCTTTACTCCCCTGACAAAGTTAATAGTTTTACCGGTGTAAGGATCATTGAGAGTTCCAGACTGAACTATGCAGTTTTCGCCACTTCTCATCACTATGTTTTTTAGGTCACGTTTCAGAATGTAGTTTCGAGTGTCGCAATATCCGATGTCGCTCCAGCCATCACCAAATTGCTCGCGAGCGTATCCAGAATGCGAAGCCCAGGTCTTTACGGGTAAAACTTTCAGCGCGGCTACGGCAGTTACCGAGGCGGCTTCAACAGGAGCAACAGCTAGTACTAGTGAGCTAGCTATTACGCTCGATATGAAGAACCTGAACCACGCGGTCAATAAACGCGTCAACTTGGTTTTCTGCATAGCCGCCCCTTTGTGCGGAGAAAACTATTCTGCGCACCTCTGCCATTTTTAACTTTTCTTCGTTGACCAGATGTTCCAAAATCAAATTACAAAGTTTGTCTACTTCGCGTTTGTTGTAACCTCGCGCCGGCCAGCTAACTGTGTCAAAACGATGACGCTTTGGCCTACTTGATCGCGTTGCCAAAATCTCGCGAAGTCTAAATTTGTGATCTGCCACGGATTCTGCTCCGCGCGTTTCAATTTTCCGCTTAATCTCCCGATCTGCAAGCGCGTCTTCTATTCGATCAAGCGCCGCATCCACAGCTTCAACATGATAACCAGAGCGAACTAAATCAAATTCCGTTTCACGAATTCGTTCAGAGGTGAGCAGGTGACCAACCGGATTTTCGTACTGCGTGCGAGCCATGTCAATGAAAGAATCAACTTGGGTCTTGTCGTAGCCCATAAGTCGCCCTTTTACGGTTGGCAGCTGCGTATTCACACAGTAATTCTCTCAAAAGAATATGGTGACTAGTAGGTAGGTAACTAGTGCAGAAGGCAAAATCGAGTCCAACCGATCCATTAC
>JBFYJA010000066.1:0-5300 GCA_041311675.1 Micrococcales bacterium
GACCCGTTCGTCGATGCGCACGTGTAGCTTCACTCGATCTGCGCGAGCCAATTGATCGGCTGCAATAGCCAGTGATTGTGAACGTGACCCTGGGGCCAAGTAGATGTGCTCAACACCGCCGGCAATAAGTGTTGCCAGGAGGTGAGCGGAAAATACTTGCGCGGGTGAACTCATTCTTTGTCTTTGTCTTGGTCTTTTAGACGGTCAGCTAACTTGCGGAGAAAGTCTGGGTCGTCATCTGGAGCAACAGTTTTCTTTGCTTGACGATCACCCTTGCCTGGCAGAGGTCGCCCGACGGCAAGGTACAGAATTCCGCCAACTGGAGAAAGAAAAATGCAGAACAAGATCCAAACCCACTTGGGCAAATTTCGAACGGATTTGGCGTCGGCACTGGCCGCGAAAACAGTCACAAAAACTGTGAAAATAACGTCAACAACGATGCCGAAAACCGCAAACCTCATGGATTAACTCTAACCAGCGAAAACATAGACTAAAAGCGTGAAAAACCCTTGGCTTATTTACGCGCTGCTTCGAATTGGAACCTTTGCGGTGTTCCTAACCATCATGCTGGTACTGCAATTCGACCCGTTTTACGCTGCCTTTATTGCGGCCATTCTGGCGCTGGCCATCTCACTTATTTTCTTCAATAAACAACGCGATGCGGTGTCGAAGTCAATTTACGAAAAGCGCCATGCCGAGCGTGACAACGATTCAAAAACCGAAGACGACCTACTCACTTAGATTGAAACTGCGGCTAAGCCATAACCAAGCAGTGCGCCATAAACAAGACCGGCAAAGCTGGTTAGTTTCAAAACCAAAATCAATTCCTTCGGCGTCTTTGCTGTGAGCACGATCAAAGTTGCAGGAGCGATTAAGAGCAAGCTCGCGTAGGCAAAAACGGTTGCCGGATACAAAAATGGGAACGGCACCAAAATCGCAATCGGAAGCCAAAGCAAAGCTAGGTAAATTGAATTTGCCCACTTTTTACCAACTCGAACCGCAAGGGTCTTTTTGCTGACATGACGATCCAAATCGATGTCACGGATGTTGTTGACCATTAGTACTGCCGAAGAAATCGCACCCATGGCAACACCACCAAGAATTCCGTTGGTGCTGAAATCACGAGTCTGAATGTATTCGGTTCCAATAGTGGCAACGAGCCCGAAGAAAATAAATACACTCACTTCACCAAGTGCCGCGTAGCCGTATGGACTCTTGCCTCCGGTGTAGAACCAAGCGGCGACAATCGCAACCGCACCAATAGCTAGTAGCCACCAGATTCCTGTGATCAAGACAATGCTCAAACCGGCAAGGCCAGCAAGCGCGAAGAAGATAAAAGCAGCGTTCTTGACCGCCTGTGGCTTTACCGATTTACTTCCTGTCAAGCGAAGTGGGCCAACTCGCTTGGAGTCGGTTCCGCGGATGCCATCGGAATAGTCGTTGGCATAGTTCACGCCAATCTGCAGGCATAGCGCCACGGCTAGGGCAAGGCCAGCAAGAAATAAGTCGAACATTTGAATCGAAGCGGCAGCGCCAGAGCCAACTACCACCGGAGCCACGGCAAGTGGCAAGGTGCGTAGCCGTGCACCTTCAACCCACAGAGCTAGCTGCTTCTTACGAAAACGCTTAGTCATTTGAATCCTTTACGAAGATTGCCGCGGCCGCCAGAAAATCGTATTTGCCGTTATTTAATTTTGGCACCTGGTCAACTCGCAAAATACGAAGTGGTTTAGCTGCTGGGCCAAGCAGATCTGCAAGCTGCATCGCGATCTCATCAGCAACCTCAGGGCTGCCGAGATAAATCAAACCGACGCGTTGACCCCATTCGCTATCCGCTATCGGAGCAGCGACGAGTTCGACCACACCAGGAATCTCTCGCGCGATTACCTCGACTCGATCTAGCGAAACTTTAATACCACCGGAAATAATTACGCGATCGGCACGACCAACCACTTGTAATTCTCCGTCGACTAATTGCCCAATGTCGTTGGTGACAAATTTTGGTGCGTAACCTTTGGCAAGTGTCGGGCTTTGAATTTCAATTAGTGAATCTTCGGCCAAAGAAATTGTCACGCTTTCGAGAGGCTTACCGTTATAAACAACTCCTCCGAAAGTTTCAGTGGTTCCATAAGTTGTGACTACGTTAACACCGAGTTCTTGCATTCGCTCTTGTAAAGCCGGAGGTGTTGCCTGTCCGCCAACCAGAATCGCGTCGAAACTTTTTAGTGCACGCGCAATGCTTTCATCGCGCTCGGCGGCAACCGCTAAACGTGAAAGTTGGGTCGGTACTAAAGCGGTGTACTTTCTTTCGCCACGCATAAAAGAGGTTGACGAAACAAAGGCTTCTGGAGTGAACGGAACCGAAGGGTTCATCATCACTGGCTGGGTCTCGGCGTGAGCCGAGCGAATTAAAACGTTTAGGCCGGCAATGTAGTTGAGCGGCAGAGCAAGCAGCCACTGCCCCGACCCACCTAGGCGCTGCTCACTAGCCTTGGCGCTGGCAATGGCGGCATCGGCGGTTAGTTCGATGATCTTTGGAGTCCCGGTGGAGCCACTGCTCTGCATCACAAAGGCCACATCATCGGCCACCTGATTCGGCAGCCCATGCACCTCGGGCATAAGCCCATTTGTTTCTGGAGGAGTTATAAAGAGAGCGTGTTTACCGGCGAGAGCCTCGGTCACCGCAACCAACGCACCAAAGGTGTCGTTAGCGGCAACCAGTTTTAGAAGTGCCACGGAAACGGAGACCAGTCCGGTTCGCGCTTTTCCAAGAATGAATCGCGACCCTCCGCTGCCTCAGCGGTGCCGTACGCCAAACGTGTTGCTTCACCTGCAAACAATTGCTGCCCAACCAACCCGTCGTCAATCATGTTGAATGCATATTTCAGCATTCGCACCGACTGCGGTGACTTACGTAGAATTTCTTCAGCCCAGGCAACACCAGTGGTTTCGAGTTCTGCGTGTGGCACAACTGCATTCACGACGCCCATTTCATACGCGCGTTGCGCTGAGTACTCGGCACCGAGGAAGAAAATTTCGCGAGCAAACTTTTGTCCAACCTGACGAGCTAGATATGCACTGCCGTATCCAGCATCGAATGATGCAACATCAGCATCGGTCTGCTTAAACTTTGCGTGCTCTGCACTGGCGATTGAAAGATCTGCAATTACGTTAAGCGAGTGACCGCCGCCGGCAGCCCAACCTGGCACAAGCGCAATAACAACTTTTGGCATGAAGCGAATTAGTCGCTGCACTTCGAGAATGTGAAGGCGTCCGGTGCTTTGACCGTCGCCGTACTGATAGCCGTCCTTGCCACGAACGCGCTGATCGCCGCCACTCGAGAAAGCCCAACCGCCGTCCTTAGGGGAAGGTCCGTTTCCGGTGAGCAGCACAACGCCAACCTTTACGTCAACGCGAGCGTGCTCTAGCGCCTGGTGCAATTCGTCTACGGTTTGTGGACGGAAAGCATTGCGTACCTCTGGTCGGTTAAAGGCAACACGAACCATACCGAGTGTCTTGTGACGGTGATAGGTGATGTCTTCTAGTGCCTCGAATCCTGGCACCGACTGCCAAATTGCAGCGTCGAAGAGCTCGGATACGGGTTTGGACATGAACCTAGACTAACAACGTGACCATTGCGGCAAAACCCTCAATCAGCGACCTGCTGAGCACTGCACGCGTGGTTTCCATCCCGCTAAAGCACTCATTTCGCGGTGTTAACCACCGCGAGGTCATGTTGTTTGAAGGCAGTCACGGTTGGACAGAGTGGTCTCCGTTTTTGGAATACCAGGATGAAGAGGCAGCCGTCTGGCTGGCGGCCGCCATCGAATTTGGCTGGAGTGAGGCACCTGCCGCCAAGGTCAAATCGATTCCAATCAATGCCACATTGGGTGCCATCAAGTCAAAGCACATCGTTGAGGCGCTAGAACCATTCGGTAAATTCCAGACTGTAAAAGTCAAGGTTGCCGAACCTGGGCAGACCATTGTTGAAGATCTTTTTCGCGTGCTTCGCGTGCACGAATTTTTCCCAGATGCCAAAATCCGCATCGATGCCAACGGTGGCTACTCGGTGCAGAACGCAATTGAGATTGCCAAAGAAATTGCCATCGCAAATATCGATCTCGAATATTTCGAACAACCGGTAAAAACCATTGCCGAACTTGCCGAGGTGAAACTCAAGCTTTCTCGCATCGGCATCAAAGTGGCCGCCGACGAATCGGTGCGCAAAGTTTCTGATCCACTTGCGGTTGCTCAAGCAAATGCTGCCGACGTACTCGTACTAAAGGCGCAGCCACTCGGTGGAATATCCAACGCACTGCAAATTGCAAATGAAGCTGCACTACCAGTCACAATCTCGAGCGCTCTTGAAACTTCAATCGGAATTTCGATGGGATTACATCTAGCTGCTGCGCTCGAGGTACCAACGTTTGATGCCGGCCTTGGAACTGTCGCGTTGTTCGAAGACGATGTTTGCGATGAACCACTCATGCCAGTTGATGGACGAATCAAGGTTCAGCGAGTGGTGCCTAGCGAAAAGAAACTTGCAGCACTTACGGCCGACGATGACCGCATCGAGTGGTGGAAGCAACGCTTAGAACGTTGCTACCGACTTATCTGATTTACTTCAGGCCACTGTAAACGTGAAGTCCCTTGAAGAAGAGGTTCACGATGGTGAAGTTAAACAAAATCGCTGCGAATCCGATTAGCGCCAACCAAGCCGAACGGCGGCCGCTCCAGCCGCGAGTTGCGTTGGCGTGTAGGTACCCGGCGTAAATGGTCCAGATGATGAAGGTCCAGACCTCTTTGGTATCCCAGCCCCAGTAGCGGTGCCATGCTCGTTCAGCCCAGATGGCTCCCGCGATCAAGGTAAAAGTCCAGAGAATAAAGCCGATGATGTTAAAGCGGTAGGCCATCTTTTCGAGCTTTACCTCTTCGGTAAACAGGGCAAGCACGCGCTTTGCGGTGCTCGCAATCTTGGTCTTGCTCTTCTTAAGCCAAGTTGAAGTCTTGAGTAAATAGGCAATCGAAAGCGCCGCTGCGATGTTGAAGAACGCGGTTGCCAAAATTGCCACTGTTACGTGAATCACCAACCAGTAGCTCTGCAGCGCCGGCATGAGTGACTTGACGTCTACCCAGAACCAAGTGGTAGCAGCACCCAACACCAAGAGTGCGAATCCGCTAACTATCACCGCGATGATGCGTATGTCAAGCACAAAGAAAAGTGCGAGCAGGAATATGGAGACAATCAAGAAGCTCGCGGTAATCGAGAACTCATACATGTTTGCCCATGGCACACGCGA
>JBFYJA010000067.1:0-5299 GCA_041311675.1 Micrococcales bacterium
AGTCTGGGACATCCTCGAGGGCTTCTCCAGTTTCGGTTTTTGCAAGGCACACGGCGCCGCCTTCGCGCTACCCACCTATCAGAGCGCCTGGCTCAAGACTCACTACCCCGTGCAGTTCATGGCCGGACTATTCACCCACGATCCGGGCATGTATCCAAAGCGATTACTGCTGGCGGAAGCACGACGGCTCGGAGTGCGCATGCTTCCGGTCGATGTGAATAAATCAACCGATGAATATCTAGTGGAACAAACTCCAGATGGACTGGCCGTGCGACTCGCAATTCACGAAATCGCCGGGATCAGTGAAGCAGAAGTTAGTCGCATCCTGAGTAATCGACCGTACCAAGATGTCGGCGACTTTTACATGAAGGCGAAACCAAGCAGACGCACCTTTGAACGCATCGCACTGATTGGCGGACTCGATTCACTCAAGCTCGGCGACTTCGGACCGAAGCACACCCGCGGTGATTTTCTGGCTAGGGTACGCGAGCTGAACGCTGCCAAAAACAAAAAGTATCTCGACCCGAACCAACTGCAGTTTAACTTTGACGACATGCCAAGAGGCAACCCAGAGCCAAGCAATGCCGAGAAGGTGCGCGCCGAGCTTTCGATAATGCACCTCGACTACACCGAGCATGCCCTTGAGCAGTATCGCCCAATGCTCGATGAGATGGGCGTGATCCGCAGCGATGAGCTGGTCAACCTGCGCAGCAAAACCGACGTGCTGATTGCCGGTGTGCGAGTGGCCACCCAAACCCCGCCGATGCGCTCAGGTAAGCGGGTGGTGTTCGTAAGTTTGGATGACGGCTTTGGCTGCAGTGACAGCACCTTCTTTGATGACGCCCAGCAGCGTTGCAGTCACATTCTGTTCAACACCAAGTTGATGTTGATTTCCGGTAAGACCAGACGCACCGGAGTGCGCGGAGTTTCGATAATGGCAGAAAACGCCTGGGATCTAAAAGAGCTTTGGCAACAGTGGAACGCTAAGCAACTTCGAACGAGCGCTTAGAGAGACCCATGAAGTAACCGTCGATTTTGGTTTGAGCTGCTTGCTCAGGATTCAGCGAGGCACCAAGAGTTACAAACAACGGAGTGAAGTGTTCGACGGTCGGGTGCGCGTATGGCATACCAGGTGCGAGGGTCTTGTAGTTAATCAAGCTCTCGATGTCACCGCGGTCTAGTGCCTCTTTTGCCCAAGCATCAAACTCTGCAGACCAACCTGGTGCGAGAGCGTTTACTCGCCAATCGCGAATGTAAGGCAAACCGTGAGTCATAAAGCCCGAACCAATAATTAGTACGCCCTGATCACGTAGCGGACGAAGTCGACGTCCAAGTTCCATCAAACGAACCGGATCGTGCGTTGGCATTGAAAGTTGCACGACCGGAATGCTGGCATCCGGATACATAACCTTGAGCGGTACCCAGGCACCGTGATCAAGACCACGTGAAGCATGCTGGTGCAACGGTTCGGTATCAGGCATTAGTTTGGCGACCATCTCGCCAAGCCAGGTTGCATCCGGGGTTTCGTATTTCATGTTGTAAAACTTCGGAGCGAATCCGCCAAAGTCGTAAATCAAAGGCGTTTTGGCATTGGTCGACGAAATTGCTACCGGCGCACTCTCCCAGTGTGCCGAGACAATCAGAATCGCCTTTGGCTTCTCGAGTTCACCAGACCACTGGGCCAATTGATCCATCCACAGCTGGTCATCCAGCAGCGGTGGAGCTCCGTGAGAGATGTAAAGACTTGGCAGAGTCGCGTTCATGACTTAAGTAAAGCACCCCTTGACAAGAAGTGCAAGCCTAGAGTGGTTCTGTGCGAATAACTGTTCAGGTCAAACCGGGGTCCAAAAAAGGGCCGCTGGTGGAAACCGCGGATGACGGCAGTCTGACCGTGTTCATAAAGGAAAGAGCGGTAGACGGCGCTGCCAACGAAGGTCTTATTGCGGTCTTGGCCAAGCACTACAAGGTTTCAAAGTCCCAAATCACCATCGAAAGCGGCTTCACTTCGCGAATTAAGCGCGTAAGTGTGCCAGATCGGAACGAATAATGCGTATTGCCATGGCTAGTGACCACGCCGGACTCGAACTCAAGCTTGAAATTGCCGAGGTACTGCACTCGCAAGGACACGAAATCGTGGACTTCGGCACCAACTCGAGCGATCCTGCCGATCTGCCAGACCACGTCTACCCTGCCTCACTGGCGGTGTCCAATGGTGATGTGGATCGAGGCATCTTCGTGGACGGGGTTGGCTATGGAAGCGCCATGATTGCCAACAAGGTGCCGGGTGTATTTGCAGCCGTATGCCAGGACTCATTCTGCGCCGAGCTAGCCCGCTCCCACTCAGACACGAATGTGCTCTGCATCGGTGGAAAGATCATTGGCTCGGCAATAGCTCAGGAAATAGTACGAGTTTGGATGTCAACCGATTGGCTGGGACACTCAAACGAAAAGTATGCCCGCCGTGTGCAAAAAGTCGTCGAAATCGACCAGCGCCATCGATAAATGAAAAACCCCTCAGCGATTGAGGGGTTTTACTCTCGAGTGGACCTAAGGGGATTTGAACCCCTGACCCCCTGCATGCCATGCAGGTGCGCTACCAGCTGCGCCATAGGCCCGAATTTGTAACTTGGTCAGTTTAGCCGTTGTTTTCGGCGATTTCCAGTTTGACTACTGGGCTATCCTTCCAAAGCCGCTCTAGTGAGTAATACATGCGATCCTCTTCGTGCATCACATGGCAGACAACATCACCGAAATCTAGCAAAATCCATCGCGCCTGAGTCTTACCTTCGCGACGAAGCATCTTGTGTCCAGCTTCAAGCATCTTCTCTTCGATTTCATCAGCGATTGAAACAACCTGACGCTCGTTGCGACCTGAAGCAAGCAGGAACACATCGGTGAGTGGCATCAGTTCAGTTACGTCAAGAGCAACGATGTTCTCACCGAGTTTGTCAGCGGCAGCATTAGCAGCGATGTTGGTGAGTTTGATTGCGTTTGCCGAAGCGGTCATTTGTTCCTTAGATGATGTGCAGCATGAATGCTGCAACGGTTAGGCCACCGATTGCAACCATAACAATCGCTGCGGTGAGTACGAGATACGGGTGGTTCTTTCCACGCTTGAGATTGGTTGGAATCACACGAAATTTCTTAGCAGCGTTCACGATTCCAGTGACGCGCATCGGGGCGATGGTATTTATGAAGCCAGTTGAGTTATCTAAGGCAATCGCTTCGTCAAGCGCTTCGGCTTCTTGAATAACCGCAATTTCGCCAGTCTCTGTGTCGAGGTTGGTAAGTATTGGTAGCTGGATCGCACCGGTGGTCAGAATCTCACCCGTCTCAGTGACTGTAGCCGTGTAGTTAGTGAGGTCCTGTACCTGATCGATCACGATTGAGTTTGTAGTTGGCTCTACTAATAGTCCGGGTGATGGATTAAATAAAGCATCGTTAGAGGTGTAGCTGATTGGCTCTATCAACGTTGGCTTCTCTTCTACCGTGGTAGGCACCTGCTCAGCCAAATCAGAAGTGAATGGGAGTTCCACCTCGTAGTCTGGCTCAACCTCAACCACAAAATCACTGCCGGTGAGTTTTTCCATCTCGCGCATTTGGCGACGAGTCATTGGCTGTTCGGTGTCAATCGGAAGATCAGAGAGGTCAACGTGGTAGCCCTGTGGTGCCTGGAAACTCGGGAAATCGGTTGGCATCTCAATAGGTTCCGGCATTTTGATTCCTTCAGGAACCTTGAATGCCTCAACAGGCCCAGGAGTTGGCGCAGAACCAACCGGCTTTAGTTCGAAGAACTTTGGCTTCTCGGCAATTACCGGCTCAAGACTAACCGGCGCGGAAATCTGAAACGCCGCTGGTTTTGCAGTAACAGCCGGCTCGAAATCGTCAGGATCGAAAAACTCGCTACTCATGCTTACCGCCGTAAACATTGTGTTTGTTTATGTACTGCACCACGCCATCTGGCACCAGGTACCAAACCGGCTCTTTTCGCTCGGCACGTCCGCGAATGTCCGTAGAAGAAATAGCAAGCGCGGGAATTTCAATTACTGTGATTGCGCCTTCTGGTGCACTTGCCGGCAATTCCATTTTGAAACCGGGGCGTGTTACAGCGACGAAATGCGCTAGCGGCCAAATCTTGTCAACATCTTTCCAGGTCAAAATTTGGGTGATTGCATCTGCACCTGAGATGAAGAACAGTTCGGCATTCGGATACTCTTTTTGAATATCTTTCAGGGTGTCGATTGTGTAGGTAAGCCCATCACGGTCGATGTCTACTCGACTTACGTTGAATCTAGGATTTGATGCAGTTGCAATCACAGTCATCAAGTAACGATCTTCGGAATCTGAAACGTTAGCCTTCTGCCAAGGCATACCAGTAGGGACGAAAATAACTTCGTCAAGTTTGAATTGTGCGGCTACTTCACTTGCCGCGACCAAGTGTCCGTGGTGAATCGGGTCGAAAGTTCCACCCATCACACCTAATCGAAGTTTGGTCATAAAAACCTAAAACGCCAAAAGGCTTAGTGGTGACCCTTTGAGCCAGAGTCTTTGTGGTCGTGACGGTTTGCTACATCGCGGTAGCTCCAGGTTACGAATCCCAAAAGCAGGAACACGGTCATTGCAATGGCTCCGAAGACAACCCCTGGGAATGGAAGCGGGTTTACAACTTCTGCTTCAGCAAGAATGCGAATCATGGTTCTCCTAATAACTTCTAGAAAAGACTACCTTAGGCGCGGGTTTGACCGGCCCCACGAACCAGCCATTTGGTGCTGGTTAGCTCTAAAATCCCCATCGGACCGCGGGCGTGGAGCTTCTGGGTTGAAATTCCCACCTCCGCACCAAAGCCGAATTCGCCGCCATCGGTAAAACGTGTTGAGGCGTTGACCATTACGGTTGAGGCGTCAACCTCGTTCAGGAAGCGCTCGGCGTGCTCCACATTTTCGGTGATGATCGACTCGGTGTGTTTGGTGCCGTATTTGGCAATGTGATCAAGCGCCTCATCTAGGTCTTTAACGATTTTCACTGCAAGATCGAGGTCGTGATACTCGGCCTTCCAGTCTTCTTCGGTAGCTGGCACTACCCCATCAGTGAGTTTTGCTGTTTCGTTGTCACCGTGAATAGTTACGTCAGCCGCTATCAAATTTTTCAGTACGGCAGGGAGAATGCGCTCCGCCGCTTTTTCGTGGACAAGCAGTGTTTCAACCGCGTTGCAAACTGAAGGTCGTTGAACCTTCGCGTTGTGGATGATATCAACCGACCAGTCAAGACGAGCGGTCTCGTCAACGAAAATGTGTACAAC